>DASWXG010000284.1:0-5699 GCA_036405615.1 Prosthecobacter sp.
CACCGGGCACAGGACGGTTTTCAATCTGCCTGACGTTGACGTTCCGGCTGGCGAAGACCTGCAGGACTTCCAGAAGAGCGCCTACGCGGTCGCGCGCGTGGACCATGAGCATGGTGTTGTCCCGCCCGGTGGGCGCGCCGCTGCGGCGGCCGAGGATGATGAACCGGGCGCGCGTGGCGTTCTCAATCGGTGAGGTGGAGAGAACACGCAAATGGTGCAGCTCCGCACTCAGCGGGGTGCCCAGGGCCGCTGCGCCAGGTTCGCTTTCGGCGTGTGTGGCGGCAAGGCTGGAAGAAGAGCTTTCGGCCAAAGCGGCATGCGGGAAAGCCTGGCTGAGCCAGGGACGGCACTGCGCCAGCATCTGGGGGTGACCGTAGATGACGCTGATGTTGGAGATGTCGCCCTTGGCCATGACGACAGTCTGGACCTTCCAGAGAATTTCAGCGTAGATCTGGAGATCCGAGTCCACGAGGTGATCCAGCGTGTGATGAACGGCTCCTTCGGTGGAATGCTCGATGGGCAGCACGCCGTAGTCCACTCCCTGGCAGGCCACGCGCGAAAAGACGCCCTCAATGCTGGCTTCCGGGACATAGGAGACACTGTTGCCAAACTTGTTGATGGCCACCTGATGAGTCCATGAGCCGGCTGGACCCAGGAAGGAGATTTTCATGCTGTTTTCCAGCGCCAGGGCGGCGCTCATGATCTCCCGGAAGATGGCGCGAATGGCCTTTTCCGTCAGCAAACCTTGCTGGGCGGCATTCAGTTCGCAGAGCTTGCGCAGCAGCTTGTCCTCCCGGCCTGGCACGTAAATGTCGAGACCGTCCTTCTTTTTGATCTCACCGATGATGTGGACCAGTTCGGCACGCTCGTTGAGGAGGCGGATGAGTTGCTGATCGATCGCGTCGATCTTGATGCGTGTGTCTTCGAGCGACATGGGTTTGCTGTCTCAGTCAGAGGCGGCCGGTGTTTCAGCGGCGGGCTCTGCCGGGGAAAGGGAGAGCTGGGTTTCTTCAGGGGCGGCGCTGCCGGGCTGTTCGGAATCGGGCGTGGGCAGTTTTACACGGCGCAACTCAGACGCATTCGGAAGCTCGTCCAGGGTGCGGACGGCGAAGTGGTCGAGGAATGCATCGGTAGTGCCGTAGAGGAGAGGGCGGCCGGGCAGGTCGGCACGGCCTTCGATTTTGACCAGACCGCGATCCACCAGTTGCTGGACCATGGCGTCCACGCTGACGCCACGCACGGCCTCGACGCCTGCTTTGGTAATGGGCTGGCGGTAGGCAATGATGGCCAGGGTCTCCAGCGCGGGCTGGCTGAGGCGCTGGACTTTTTTGCCAGGATAGAGGGCACGGCACCATTCGGCGTAGTCCACCTTGGCGCAGAGCCGCCAGCCGTGGCTGCGTTCCACGATGGTGAAGGCGCGGCCGTCCTGCTCATAGTGGGCAACGAGCTGATCGATAGCCTCGCGGATGGACAGTTCATCCACCTTGAGAAGCGGTGCCACCCATTCGGGGACTTCCTCGCCTTCGTTAGCCGCGTCTTTGATGTCCTTGGCCGTGTCCTTGACCGCAGCAGCCATTTGCGACAGGGGCAGAGGCTCCTGAGTCGCAAAAAGCAAAGATTCGACGATGGCGGTCAGTTCCATGGCGTGCCTGTCACCCAAAGCGAGGCGGCGGGGGGAGTCAAGCCGGGGTTCCCGGCGCGAAACCCGTGAATTTTGTTCAAAGACCAGCCTGCTGACCCGTTTTTACTATCCCCAAACCAACCCTTATGCTTCGCTCTTCCCTCCTCGTTCTGATTGCTTTGCTCGGCACGCTCAATGCTGCTGACACCTACTTCCCCCCGCCGGACAGTGAGGGGGGCTGGCGTGAGGCCAAAACGGTGAAGGAGGGGCGCGATCTCGCGGGGGTAGATGTGGGCAAACTTGAACCGGCCTATATCAATGTAGAGCGTTCCACGGCCAACGGGGGACTGGTCGTCGTGCGCCGCGGATATCTGGTCTATGAAAAGTATTTCGGCCGCGCCAGCCGCAATTCAAACCCGGACATGGCTTCCACCGGCAAAGGCTTTTGCAGCATCGCCTGCGGCATCATGCTGGAGGAGTTCAAGGACAAGATTCCAGCCGGTCTGGACACCAAGGTCTTTACGGAGAAATACTTGCCGCAGGCATTCCCCCTGAATGATCCGCGCAAAGCCGATATCACTCTCGGCCAGCTTTTGTGCATGACGGCTGGCTATTGGGGCGAAGGCCAGGGGCCGACCGGCTATGTCAAAGGAGATCCAAAACCCAAGGCGCTGAAGCCGGTCAAGGGCCAGGACATCCGGAACCTGGATCGCTCCTCCCTGGACGTGCCTCTGTGGTGCGATCCGGGCGCGGGATACTCTTATTCTTCCCCTTCGCCCCACATTGCCAGCATCGTGCTGCGCAACGTCAGCGGCATGGAGCTCAAGGACTATATTCAAGAGCGGCTGGCCAAACCACAGGGATGGGGGGCCTGGAACTACTGCCTCTACCGGGGGGATGTGGTGATGGAACATGCCAACGGCGCTGGCAGCACGGCCTTGCATGCCACAGACGTGATGCGCTTTGGCTACTGTCTGGCGCAAGGTGGAAAGTGGAAGGAGCAGCAGCTTGTTCCGGCGGACTACATCCGCAAATGCCAGACCTGGAGCCCCTACAATTCCCATGTGCCTTACAGCCTTCAGTGGGAGCATAACTCTGACGGCCACGTGGCGGGTGTGCCCAAGGACGCTTTCTGGAAATCTGGTGCCGGGGGCTTTTGTCTTTATGTGGTGCCGTCGCTGGACCTCGTCGTGTACAAGCTGGGCGGCAAGGACCAGCAGTATGATGAATCTTTGACCCGCATCCCCCAGCCACCCGCCACGAGCGACCGCAGCGGCTGGCAGCCTCTGGTGACCAACGCCTTTATGGAAGGCCCCGGCGGCCTGGGCCGGGTGCTGGAGATGGTGTGTGCGGCGGTCCGGGTGGATTGAGGAATTCTTTGACCGGAGAAGTTTGCTGGTGCCGCCTGTCAGCCGGATGAGCCGGACTTGACATTCGTGCGCCTAACCGCATATTCGTTGTGAACCTCATGATTCCTCGCGTCACCATATTTTACAGGGAAGCCCGGCTCCGGCCTGGGCTCGGGATGACGCGTTCGTAGCCAATTCGCAAGGAACGCAGTCAGAGTGTGCTGCTATCCCCGGGAGCCCTGATGCCGACAGCCGCATCAGGGCCTTTTTATGTCCGGAACCGGGGAGCAGCCTCTTCAAAAACTGACTGCTTATCCTTATGAAAACGACTCTTCATGCCCCGGAACGTCTGCGTAACATCGGCATCGCCGCGCACATTGATGCGGGCAAGACCACGCTGACAGAACGCATTCTGTTTTATGCCGGTGCCATTCATTCCTGCGGGGATGTCCATGACGGAAACACGGCCACGGATTTCTCCAAGATCGAAAAAGCCAAAGGGATCACCATTTCCTCGGCCGCGGCTCCATGTGCCTGGACACAGCCGTCAGGCGACGGTCTGGCGCGCCTTTTTGCAGGCATCCCGCACCGGCTCAATGTGATTGATACGCCGGGTCACGTGGATTTCACCGCCGAGGTGGAACGTTCTCTCCGGGTGCTGGACGGTGCTATCGCCGTGTTCTGCGGTGTCGGTGGTGTGCAACCTCAGAGTGAAACCGTCTGGCGCCAGATGGACCGCTATCGCGTGCCTCGCCTGGCCTTCATCAACAAGATGGACCGTGCAGGCGCGAACTTCGAGCGCGTAACCGGTGAACTTCGCCAAAAGCTGGGTGCCAATGCCTGGCCGGTTCTTCTGCCCCTGGGAGCAGAGGCGGAGTTGCGCGGCCAGCTGGACATCGTCAACCAATGTACATTGATTCATCAGCCTGATGCCGCTGCTGGCTATGCCATCCAGGTGGTGCCGGAAGGTATGCGCGACAGAGTGGCCTCGGCACGTCATGACTTGATCAACGCTCTGGCCAGTCTGGATGACGAGATCGCTGCCCTCTGGATGGATGAGCAATCCATTTCCGCAGAGGTGCTCAAGGCCGCGTTACGCCGCCAGACCATCGCCGGCCGTATCGTGCCGGTGATCGGTGGCAGCGCGTACCGCCACATCGGCGTGCAGACGCTGGTGGATGCAGTGGTGGATTATCTGCCTTCGCCTTTGGATGTGCCCAGTCTGAAGGCGGCCCAGGTTTCTGTGCCTTTGGCAGCGCTGGCGTTCAAAGTGGTGCGCCATCCGCAGGCGGGACGCCTTGTCTATGTGCGTGTTTACGAAGGCACCTTGCTGAAAGGCCAGGCGCTGGTGAATCCACGCACAGGCAAGACCGAACGTTGCGGCCGGTTGCTGCGCGTGTTTGCCGACCGCCGAGATGAACTCGACCATGTGAGCGCCGGGGACATCTGCGCGGTGGCCGGGATGCGGGAATTCACCACAGGTGACACTCTGTGCCTGCCAGGAAACGAGCTTTCCCTGGAGCCACCCCAGTTTCCGGATCCTGTGGTAAGCATGGCCCTCGAACCTGCCCGCTCGGCGGACCAGGCCCGGCTTTCTGCCGCGCTGGCCCGCCTCAGTGATGAGGACCCGACCTTCCGCGTCAGCACCCATGAGGAGACAGGGCAATGCATCATCTCCGGGATGGGCGAGTTGCATCTGGAGATCATCCGGGAAAAGCTGCTTCTGGAACACGGACTGGAGACGGTTGGCGGTGCTCCGGAGATCGCCTGTCGCGAGACAGTCGCGGCACCTGCCGAGGCTGACCATTTGTTGAAAAAGCAAAATGGCGGTACCGGCATGTATGCGCGTGTGAAGCTGGAAGTGCGGCCGCTGGGCCGTGGTGACGGGCTGGTCATTGAAAACGCCATCGTGGGCGGGTCCATCCCCGCCGTGTTTCTGAATGCCGTGCATCGTGGCATCCGCGACGCTGCGGGCTCGGGGATACTCACGGGCAGTCCGGTCTGTGATGTGCAGGTGCGCATTGTGGACGGAGCCGCCCATGCCAAGGACTCCAACGAGCAGGCCTTCCGCCTGGCTGCTGGTGAAGCTTTCCGTGAGGCGCTGCAAAAAGCCTCGCCGGTTCTTCTGGAGCCGGTGATGCGGGTGCAATGTTCCGTCACCGAAGAGTTCCAAGGAGAGATCCTGGGAGATCTGAACCGGCGCCGGGGGCGCATTGTCGGGCTGGAGCATGAGCAGTCTCTGGCTGTTGTCACTGCCGAGGTGCCGCTGGTCGAGATGTTCGGGTATGCCGGAGCCATACGCAGCCTCTCGCGCGGGCGGGCCAGCTACTCGATGACGCCCACGGCCTATGAGGAAGTATCTCCGGCCATGGTGTCCAGGTTCCTGGTCAGGTGAGTGAGTGACCGTTCAGTGGCGGAGTCCGGCAACCTGCCGGGCTCCGCTTGCGCGGCCACATGACAGGTTGATACTTATGTACATTTAGACAGTGGGATATTGGTCCTGCGGAGGTTCTCCCTATGTCGGCAACAGACTTGTTGCACGGCAACCGCTGACGTGGATGGGCTGTGCGGCTACGGGCAGGCCCCCTCGAATGAACAAGCTGCCGTGCCGTCTTTTAGTCTCCTTTTTCCTGTTCTTGATCGCAGCTCCTCTGGCTGCCCAGACAGTGTGGAACACCACCACGGGAAACTGGAACGCCACGGGAAGCTGGGTGGGGGGCGTGCTGCCC
>DASWXG010000285.1:0-3440 GCA_036405615.1 Prosthecobacter sp.
TCTTCAGCTCCCATCCGGAGGATACGGTGGTGGAACTGGGCGACCCTCTTGAGCTCGAGGCCGAAGCCGACGGCGCCCCTGCGCCCACATGGTCGTGGCTTCGCAATGGCAAGGCTGTCGCCGGGCAAAAGTTGCCCGAACTGAAGGTGGCTGCCGCCACCCTGACCGAGGGCGGCACCTATGTGGCGCGTGCCACCAACCTCGCTGGCAAGGCCGATTCCAACCCCGCGGACGTCATTGTGGTGGATAAGACCCCCCGCCCGCTGGTCAGCCTTCTGAACAAGACCCTGGTCTTCAAAGCCCAGGTCAGCGGTTCGACTCTTGACTACCAGTGGCGTGTCAAAAGGAATGGCAGCAGCACGGTGGTGAACCTCGCTGACGACTCGGTTCGCATTTCCGGGGCTTCAACCCCCACGCTGACGATTAAAAATTTCGCGTTGGGAGACGCCGGTGCTTACACCTGTATGGTCACCCACCAATCCAAAACGGATCTCAGCGGAGAAACGGGACCCTGGAATGCAGGTGTTGTGAGCGGCCCCCCTATCTATACAGCATTTACGCCCGACCCGGCCTATGTGGGTATTGACTATGATTACACCTTGCCTGGCGGTGGGGATGAGAACATGACGATCTCCTCCTTTGCTGTCAGCGGGCTGCCGGCCGGCCTGAAACTGGATCCGACAACGGGGCGTATCAGGGGCAAGGCTTCCCGCTTGGGCACTTTTAAGATCTCGGTCACGGTGAGAAACCCTGCAGGCTCGAAGACGGTGGCCAACCTTCCATTCTACGTTCTGCCTCTGCCCGAAGCGGTGGTGGGCAGCTTTATCGGCCAGATCGGAAACTCGGCTGAGATCAACGGAAACAAAGGTGGCCGAATTGACATGAGTGTGACCGACGGCGGCATGATCAGCGGCAAGCTGAGCATGGGCAAAGATATTCTGAGCTTCACTGGCAAGATGGATCAGATCCCCGGCCAGATCCGTACCCGCGGCACCGCCACGGTCATCCGCAAGGGAGCGACCCCTCTCCAGATGACTTTTGGTGCTGTTGCCCCGTCCGGCTATTCGGATAGTGGAAACGTGACCGGAACGCTGATAGATGGTGAAAACGGTGTGGCTTTTGTAGCTTACCGCAATGTGTTCAACGAGGCCAAAGCCCGCAGTTCCCCTTACATTGGCCGGTTGAATGTGGCGCTCCAGCCGCCTCCCGTCGAGACGGGTGAAACCCAGGCAGAAATCAACAAACTGCCTCGCGGTAGCGGCTATGCGGTGGCCATCCTGGACACCAATGGCATCGCGAAAGTGACGGGACGTCTGGCCGACGGGACCACGCTGACCTCCAGCTCTTTCCTGGGCGGCCAGCAGCAGTTCCTGATCTATCAGCCCTTGTACAAGAACACTGGTTCGGTCGTGGGCCAGCTGGCTCTGACTCACATTCCCGCGGTGACACAGGCCGAAGCAGAGTTGCCCTACCGTTTCTTTGTGGCAGGTGAGCTGCTGTGGACACGGGATGCGCAAACACTGGCGACAGAGCGCAGTTACAAAGAGGGTTTTGGTCCCATTTCGCTGGCAGCCCGTGGCATGACCTATCTGGCACCGGCTGCCTCCGCTTTGGTCATGGGCATGCCCAAGGTAGCCCGAAACGCCGCCCTGGACTTTGATCGCGGCGGGCTTGAGCAGGCTTATGTGAATCCGGACCTTCCGTCCGTTAGCCTGTCCCGCAACAGCAAGGGCGTGCATGTCATGACTGTGCCTGCTGGGGAAACCAACCCTGGAAGCGTGGCAATCTCCATTGCTCACACTACCGGTCTTTTTTCCGGCAGCATGAAGCTGACAGATCCGGGCAACGTCGTGCGCACAGCCACTTACTATGGCGTCATCATCCCAGAAATCCCGACCCGCAGTTTCTCGGATGGCAGTTCTCTCGTCGGCTCTGATGCCAGCGGGTTTGGTCATTTTGCCCTTGCCCAGCTCCCTTCTGCCGGACCTCCTGCGACGACCATCAAGACTTCCGCACTGCTGTCAGGCAAGGTGACTCTGAAGTCCATGCCGATCACTATCACCCAGCAGCCGGTGAGCCAGACGGTGAATCCGGGCACGAATGTGACCTTCTCGGTCACTGCCAGCTCCTCCAGTTCGTCCTACAACTACCAGTGGCGCAAAAACGGCACGGCCATCAGCAATGCCACCAGCGCCACCTACAACATCACCAACGTGTCAGAAGGCCACGAGGGGAAATACGATGTCGTGGTGCGGACGCCATACTCCACGCAGGTCAGCGAAATTGCACAGCTGACGGTGAACGATCTCGTGGGTGATCCTGTCATCACCCGCACGCCGACGGCAAACCCCGTTCTCTCGGGCAATTCGGTCACTTTCACCGCCACCGCCAAGGGTTCAGGCCAGCTGACCTACCGTTGGATCAAGGACAATTCGGACATCATGACACCAGGGGCAGACGGTCCGACATTCACGATCGAGTCTGTCTCGACGGAGTCCGTGGGCAATTACAAGGTGCGTGTCTCCAGCGCCCTTTCACCTCAGGGAGTCACCAGCAGCGTGGGCAACGATCTGACCGTTGCCAGCCCGATCTCCCAGGTGGTACTTCAGCGCGCACCGAGCTCCACTACGGTGGGCATCGCTGGCACGGTGACTTTCACGCCGACGGTGACAGGCAGCGTGGGACCTTATGAATATCAGTGGTACCGCAATGGCGATGTTATCGCCAACGCCACCTCTGCCACCTACGTTATTGACCGGGTCAATATTGAGCATGTGGGCACCTACAAAGTGCGCGTGAAAAATGCCATCACCCCGGATGGGGTGATGAGTAACGATGTCGCGCTGGCCGTCAGTACGGAAGTTTCCAATGTAAACATATCTCGGAACCCGTCCGGCCAGGTGGTGCCCGTGAACACTGCGGTGACCTTCAATTCCAGTGCCCAAGGTGCAGGGCCGTTGTCCTACCAGTGGAAGAAAAACAATCTGCCTATCAACGGAGCCAACCAGGCCAGCTATACCATTTCGCAGGCAGCCGTCACAGACGGTGGCAACTACAGCCTGATCGTCTCGAATTCCACGACACCGGAAGGTGTGGAGAGTAACGTCGTGGTTCTGGAGGTGCAGTCGCCGATCACCCAGATTACCATCAGCCTGGAGCCTAACAGAAGCTCATTCGCTGTGGGGGACAATGTCATCATGACCGCCGTGCCGAACGCACCCGGGCCTTATGAAGAGATTCAGTGGTACAAGAACGAAGAGGTCATTCCGAACGCCAATGAACAGACTCTCACGCTGAACGGCATGGCAGATGCTGACAGTGGCAACTACCGTGTCGAATTGAAAAATGCTGCGAACACCTCGCGCGTCTCCAGTTCGCCGGTGAGCATCCAGGTGTCGCCTCCTTAAAAGGCAATGTTCTGTGACTGTGGCCGGAGTGGC
>DASWXG010000286.1:0-1624 GCA_036405615.1 Prosthecobacter sp.
GCCCTGGAAACCTATGGTGCGCTGAAAGTGGATACCCGGGTGACGGCCTTGGCCAACCAATGGAGAAGCCAGTACGGCGCAGGCCAGTCGGCCATGGTGGACTTTGTCACGGGCGGCACTGCTTACGCCCGGCGCGACTACACCCAGGCAGCCAGCCTTTTCCAGGCAGCGGCCAATGTGGCTGTTACCTTGAGCGAGCGGCGTGCCTCTCTCTACAATGCAGCCGTAGCGGCTCTGCGCGCGGGTGAACTGGCCCTCTACCAGCAGCTGCTCGGCCAGCTGGAGGTGGTGAGCGCCGGAAATAATGCTGCCAAAACAGCCGACACGGCAGCGGATCTTGAACTCGACGAAGCACTGGATCTTGCCGCCCGCGCCCAGCCTGCTGCAGCGGAACGGCTGCGTGCCTTCATTCAAAAACACCCCGGCCATCCTCGCCAGGTCCAGGCCCGTTTGTCGCTGGCAGAACTGCTTCTCCTGCAGATCCCCACCGATTTCCCCGCCATTGAAAAACAGCTCACAGCTGCGGCAGCCCCCGCAGGCATCACCGAAGGTCAGCAGCAGCAGATTGCCATCACCCGCCTATGGATGCTGGACAAGCAGGGCAACCTCAAAGGCGTCACCGAAGCTGGCACGGCTTTCCTCAAATCCTGGCCCCAGGCCTCCCAGGCCGCGAACGTGCGAATGAAAGTGGCAGACGCCTACTACCGGCTGGAAAACTTTGCCTCCGCGCGGACGGAGTTCGAGCTGGTGGCTCAGGAAAATGCCAGTTCACCCTTGGGGGACACAGCCCTTTATTTTGCCGGTCTGGCAGCGGTCTCCATGATGAGCGATGAGGGACGCGAAGATGCCATCAACCTGTGGCAGGAACTGGCCGAACGTGGCGGCCCTCTCAGCATTCCCGCCCGGCAGCAGCAGGCGCTGGCCAAACGCCGCGCCGGGCAGGAGGCCGAGGCCCTGACCCTGCTGGACAGCCTGCTGACAGAAAAAAATCTGCCGGAGGACATGCGTTATTCCCTCACTTGTGAGCGGGCGGAGATCCTCATGCTGCTGGGCAAAACGAATCCGGCCCAGATCGAAAAGGCTGTGGCCAGCCTGCGCCTTCTGCTGGCTGAAAACAGCCTTACCTACCTGTGGAGCGCGCGGGCGGGCTACACTCTGGCAGCCGTGCTGAACACAGCCGGCCGCACCACCGAGGCTCTGGAGGCCTGTTACAATGTGGTGCAGGCCGAAGGCTTCACCGGTCCCTCCAATCCCGCAGAATACCGCTGGTACTACCGTGCGGGGTTCTTCGGCATTGACCTGCTGGAGACCTCCCAGCAGTGGGAAGCTGCGGCACGTCTGGCTGAAAAACTGTCCCTGTCTTCCGGCGACCGGGCTGCGGAAGCCCGCGAACTGGCCACCCGTATCCGTCTGGAGCACTTCCTCTGGGATTCCAAGGCCCCTTGATCCCTTTCAGCAAGAGTCCACCGCTTTTTTGCCATGCCCACCAATGTTCTCGGCCAGGAACTCCTGTGCTGCTGCAAGCAGCCGATGACCGGATTTTACCGCGACGGATACTGCCGTACCGGCCCTGGCGACACCGGACTGCACACCGTCTGCATTGAAGTCACCGCTGAATTTCTAG
>DASWXG010000287.1:0-5428 GCA_036405615.1 Prosthecobacter sp.
GTTGTCCGTGACAGCGGTCAGGCCGGTGGCCCCGAAGTAGAGAGCGGCGCCATCCAGGCTGCCAATGAGAGGTTTCAACCAGTAGGACTGCAATGATCCCAAAGTCACCAGACCGGCCAGAAAGAAACCCACCAGAAGCCCTTCTTTCAGTTTCAGATTGTCCTGGTATTCCCGCGTGGCAGTGACCAGCCCCAGGAACAGCATGAACACGCCGAAGAATACATCCGGATGGTGGGCAAACCCGACCACAGCCGCCAGAAAAAACACATGCAGCAGCGTCAGCCACACCGGCACGTGACCGCTGCGGTTCTGTACTGGCTCGACGGTCGCAAGCTCTTTACGGAAAACAGCAACGGTCAGCAAGGTGGAAGCCAGACAGCTGAGGGCCGCACGCCAGCCGAAATGGGCCAGCATGTAACCGCTGTCCCAGTTCCATTTCGAAGCCACCATGAGTACCGGAGGGGCCGCAAAGTGCGTCAGCGTTCCGCCGATGGAAACGTTCACAAACAGAAGTCCCAGGGTCGCATAGGCCAGCCGGAGACTGATTCCCTGGTCAAAGTAGCGGCGCTTCAACACCAGTGCCAGCAAGGTCATGGCGGCAGGCTCGGTGATGAAGGAACCCAGCAACGGGCCAGCCACCAGAGCGGCGATGTAAAAAGCCGTCGGCTGGTGCAGAGGAAGCAGACGGGCAATGCCTGAAATCAAGCTCTCCGCCAGCCTGACCACCGGGCGGGTGGCGGCGACCACCATGACGACCAGAACAAACTTGGGTTCGGTGTAGTTGAGACTTTCAATGTAGTGGACCGCCTCCCCCACCGACCCTTTCAAGACAGCAATCCCGGCAAAAAGGGCCGACGCCCAGAGACCGAACACCACTTCTGTTTCCGCCAGGAAGTGCAGCAGGTTTTCCTGGATGGAACCCTTTGGAAATTTGTGTGCCCAACGGGCAAAACGCTGGACGGCAAAGGTGTGCAACACTGCCAGTGCAAACAGCACGGTGGCCAGAATTTCCATCGGGGCAGGAGACATCCTGCCATGCTAGCAAGCCCTGCCCTTGCTGCAACTTTTGCCCGGCTTCCAGGAACAGGCCGGACCCAAGAAAAGGGCCGGGGCGGATCATCCTCCGCACCCGGCCCAGCAGTTGTTCCATCAGGCAAGACGATAGATCTCAGTCTCCCACGATGGTGCGGAAGCCGCCGTAGGCCATGCGCTTGCAATCAAAAGGCATTTCGCCTCCGCTGGCGGCAGGACACATCTCCTGCATGCGGGGATCAGCCATGACCTTGGCGTTCACCGCATCGCGATGCTCACGAGATTCATAAACGATGTAGGCCAGCACAACCGTTTCGCCCTCTTTGGCACCGGCCAGAGCGGGGAAAGAGGTCATCTCGGGAGCGGCCGCATCCTCCAGGATGCATTCGCGATAGTCGAGCGCGCCATGTTCTTTCCAGACAGCACTGGCTTTGGATGCCATGGTCTGGTATTCCGCGAGCTTGTCGCTGGTGATAGGGAGTACAAATCCGTCAACGTAGTTTGGCATAGGTGTGGTGTGGTTTGGGTGGAAGGGAGTGGATATGGGGGAAAGAAACGGGCATCAGCGTTTGACCAGGCCGGCCCAGGCACGACGCTCCACCCACAGAAGATAGAGAGAAGCCAGTGCGATAAAGATGAGCATGGGGCTGAAGATCCCGTCTTTGGCCACCAGGGCATGAAAGGCGAGAATGTTGACAATGATCGGTCCCAGGAACAGCAGGCCGATATTGCGGGTGCGCGGGATCATCACCAGCAAACCGCCCACCAGTTCGCAGACCTTGATCAACGTCAGCATTCCGGTGGGAGCAATAGCTCCCATAAAAAGCGCTGCGGGTGAGCCTTCCGGCGGCATGTCCTCCGGCTTGGGCTGCGCCAGATTGAACAGGACCATAACGGAGGCGAAGACAAAAAGCAGCCCAAGCAGGGCGCTGATGATGGCGGGAACGTATTTCATAGCGGTGGGAGCGGGTGAGGTTTCGTCGGGATCAATGACTGAGGAAAAAAGGCGGCAGGCAGAGACCTGTTAGCCCTCCGCAGGTGGCTGAATGGCAGAAGGGTCCATCCACATGACTTCCCAGATATGCCCGTCCGGATCCTGGAATCCGTGATGATACATGAAGCCGTGGTCTGTAGCGTCATTGTAACGGGAGCCGCCTGCCTTTTCGGCCTTGGAGACCAGATCATCCACCTCGGCCCGGCTGGTGCAGGACAGGGCGATCAGGACCTCAGTGCTCTTGGTGGCATCGGCAATCGGTTTGGGGGTGAAGGTCTGAAACTTCGGCTCCGTGAGCAGCATGGCATGAATGTTTTCCCCGATAACCAGACAGGCGGCGGTGTCGTCGCAAAACTGGTCATTGAAGGAATAGCCGAGCTGTTTGAAGAACTCCTTGGACCGGGACAGGTCCTTGACCGGAAGGTTCACAAAAATCATCTGGTTTGTCATGGCGATGGAGGCGGTGTTGTAGGATTCGAAGTTAGGCGGCCGGACGGCCGTTCAAAGACATGACGAACGGCGTTTTCCGGCCAGGACAAAAAGCGCACAATTATTTTCCTTTTCCTGGTCCGGCCGGTATTACCGGCGACTTTTTTCACTCTGCCGCTTTTAGCAAGGCGTCCAGGCTGTCCAGGCTTTCTCCCCAGCCGGACTCGATCCCCATTCGGACAAAGGTGTCCCGGATCTCGGGGGAAACAAAACCGACACACAGCTCCAGCACGGTCCCGCCATCCGGCCCCTCTTCCAGCGTCACGGTCAAGGTCATCTCACCAGCCGGGTTGGGTTCAGAAGAATCACGGCCCGGCTTGACCACATCATGCCAGGCAGACGGGTGGCCGGAACAGTCCATGGTCATCACCAGAAGTTCGGGCTCCTTCAACTCAAGGAACCTTCCCTCCAACAGATAGTCAGTCCCATCCGGACTTCTCATTGTGACATGGTAAGCTCCCTGGGCTCGGACATCCATCTGGCAAAGCGGATTGGTGAAAGCATGCGGTCCCCACCAATGAGAAAAAAGTGCCGGGACGGTCCACGCCTCATAGACCTTGCTGCGGTGAGCCTTCAACAAACGCCGCATCCTCCATTCGCGGGGCTGCTCAGAGGGGCTTGCCATGTAAACCAGGGGATCAAGAACGTTCATCATCATGAGCGGAATAACTGACAGACGATTTTCCTCTTCAGGACGTGACAGCCTCAAATAATTTAGGGGTTAGATTCCGAAAGTGGCCGGTAACACAGCATGACAGTCCCCGACTCCCACCTTTCCTCGCGGATCAGTTTCAGAGGCTGGCGGACAGGCCGTAAAAAAGCCGGGCTCCCCTGCCCTAACAAAACAGGCGTCATCAAAACACGAATCTCATCCACCAGCCCGGCATTCAGGAGGTGGTTTGCAAGCTCCGCACTGCCAAAGAGGGCGATGTCCCGCCCCTCACTGCCCTTGAGTTTCCGGACATGGTCCGTCATATCGCCGGAAACAAGGGTGGCATTTTCCCACTCCACCTGCCGAAGGCTGCGGGAAGCGACATGCTTCGGCAGGCGGTTCAGAAGAAATGCATCCGGCCCCTGGGCATGAGGCCAGTAGCTGACAAACAGGTCATAGGTACGGCGGCCGATGACAATGTCACCGATTTCCGACAGCATGGCGGAGGCATACTTCTCGAAATCTGAGTCGGGAAAACCTGCGGTATCGCCCAGTCCTTTATCAGATCCTTCCATGAACCCGTCCAAAGTGACACTGATTTGCCAAAACAGCTTTCTCATACCGGGATCAGGCTGGGCATTCGCAGTTTTCCGGGATCACATTGACCATCCAGCCAATGCCGAACTTGTCCTTCAGCATGCCGAAGCGGGGAGACCAGAAAGTTTTGCCCAAAGGCATGGTCACCTGCCCGCCTTCTGCGAGGGCTGCAAAACGGCGGTCAGCTTCATCCTCGGCAAGGAGGTTAAGTGAGAGGGAAAAACCGCCAAAGGTCTCTGCCTCACCACAACCGTCCGAAGCCATGATGGAGGAGGCACCGACGCGGAAAGAAGCATGCATGACCTTGTTTTCATAGCCGGGGGCCAGCATATCCGGGGGAGGAGGCTCAGGGCTGTCTTTGAAACGCATGATCATATCCACCTCGGCACCAATGGCGCTGCGGTAGAATTCAAGAGCCTCTTCACAGCGGCCGCTGAAGAAGAGATAGGGTTGGATGGTGGTGTTTGTGGTGTTCATGGGGTAGCTAGAGTTGTCAGGTTCGGGTGTGGATGTGGGGGAAACTTCATCTGGCGGCATCACCCGTCAGGAAATGGCGTGCCGCCGTGAAGAGCGGATGTAGAAAAGCTGGCAACCTGCCCAGGCCAGCCCGGTGAGACCGCCGGCATACAGCAGCCACCAAAGAGCGGCCGCTTCGGAAAAACTGAGACCGATACCGGCCCAAGCCGCCGCATAAGCAGCCAGACAGGCGGGGCATTTCGGCAGGAGAAAGAAAAGGCCGCCTGAAACCAGTCCCGTAAAAACGGGGCGGCCAGATTTGCCACCGGCAGTGCATGAGCAGGACGTTTTCATGAAGGGCAGCCGCATGGGGAAGATTCTTCAGCCTTGGCGCTCGTGCAGCACAGGCCGTTGCCGTCGGTTTCATAACGGTCATGGTGACGCCACCATGAAGGGCCGGATTCCAGATGAGCTTCATCCCGGCCTTTGGGAGCAATGTCGAGGTAACCGTAGGCCCCTGCAATCGCCTCCTGCCCCCGGCTGAAAACGGAGTAGGTGTGGTAGATGCCTCCTGCCTCGTCTTTGTAAAAGACGCTCAGACCGGGCAGTTCATCGATTTCCGCCTTTTCGGTGCGGTAGTTGTAAACAATGTCCTGGCCCATCTGTTCGGGTTTGAAGGAGACTCCAAAGTCGAAGTTGAAGTCGGAGTCATGAGATGAAACCCACAGGAATTTCCAGCCCATGCGTTTCTTGAATTCCTCAATCTTCGGCCAGGGCGCTCTGGAAATGGCCACGAATGACACATCGCGCTGCTGAAAATGCACCCGGGCGGGATCCACGGCATCCGCACCGAAGGAGCAGCCCACGCAGCCTTCCTTCCAGTCCGGGCCGAACATAAAGTGTTGCACGATGAGCTGGCTGCGCCCCTGAAAAACGTCGGCCAAAGTCATCCGGCCTTCCGGCCCCTGAAAGACGTAGTCTTTTTCGATCTTCACCCAGGGGAGTTCACGGCGGCGGGCAGCCAGCCGGTCGCTTTCCCGGGTATGGGCTTTCTCTTCTTCCAGCAAGGCTGTCCGTGCCTGGGTCCACTCGTCTCTGGAGACGACCGGGTGCCCCTCGAGCTTCTCTGTCATGGGAGATGTTTTCATGATTCTTGTTAGGCATCTAAAGTTATCGGGAGCTGAGAATGGAATCCGGGCGTTGCAGCC
>DASWXG010000288.1:0-5364 GCA_036405615.1 Prosthecobacter sp.
AAAGCCTCGTTGAAAGCGGTCTCATCACCGGCGTTCTGGACATCACGACCACGGAATGGGCGGACGAACTGGTGGGGGGCGTCCTCAATGCCGGACCGCATCGTCTGGAAGCCGCAGGCAGAACCGGCACCCCGGCCATCGTCACCCCCGGCTGCCTGGACATGGTGAACTTTGGCGAACGGGCCTCCGTGCCGGAAAAGTTCAAAGACCGCCTCTTCTATCAGCATAATCCGCAGGTCACCCTCATGCGCACCACGCCGGAGGAGTGCGCAGAACTGGGCCGCATTTTGGCAGAAAAAGTGAATGCCTACACCGGCCCGGTAACGTTCTTGCTGCCGCTCAAAGCCATCAGCGTCATCAGCGCGCCGGGCAAGCCGTTCCATGATCCAGCGGCAGATGAGGCTCTTTTCAAAGCCATCAGGACCCACCTCCGCCCAACCATTCCGGTCATTGAGATGGATTGCGAAATCAATGCGCCGGAGTTTGCGGAGGCGTGTGTGAAAGCGCTGTTGAAGCAGCTGTAAGCCGGTCTTTTGCACACCTGCTCCCTTCTGCTCCTGCGTTTCGGAAAAGAGATCGGGCCGTTATTTGTGTCTCTCTTGGAGTGGCATTTTGGCCCCAATGGTTCTCCATAGACAAACCATCCATTCTCCTCAATGCGTCTTGTCATCATGGAACAGGTTTGACAAAACACCCATGCCCGACCTTTCCATCACCTCGGCAATCCTGCTGTTCCTCGTCTCCGGCCTGCTGATCTGGCACTTCAGCAACAAGCTTTCCGGCGTGGTCGATGCCATCGACGAAAAGTGGAACCTGGGAGATGCCTTTGGTGGCACCATCATGCTGTCGGTGGTTACCAATCTTCAGGAGATGGTCATCGTCGTGACGGGAACCCTTCAAGGAAACACCTCCATCGCGCTGGGTAACATCCTTGGCGGCATCGCCATGCAAACGCTGCTGCTGGTTCTCTTTGACCACGCCACGCGGAAAAATGAGCCGCAGCCGCTTTGCACACTTGCCTCCGCCCCGGCAGCTCTCATCCAGGGAGCCTTTCTTTGCATCATCCTGGCTCTTGTCATTGCAGGTGCACAGTTTAACCAATCCTTCGTCAGCCAACGGATTTCCCCGGTGGAAACAGGCATTGTAGCCACCTGGCTGATCACCCTTTGGCTGCTTCATCGCACCGGGCACCACAAAGCCGTGCGGTCTTCCCGGCCAGCCGCCGCAGTGGTCTCACCAGGGACTCTCCTTTCCAATCGTCAGGCCGTAGCTTCACTCACTTTCATTGGGGCCATTATCCTCATTTTTGGTTATTTCCTGGCCACCACCAGCGAGACGATTGCAAACCACTTCGGGTTATCGGGCGTTGTATTCGGGGCCACAGTGCTCGCTTTTGTCACCTCCCTGCCCGAAATCAGCAGCGGTCTGGCTTATGTTAAAGAGCGCAAATACGCCCCGATCATGGCCGACATCCTCGGCGGCAATGCCTTCCTCCCCGTGCTGTTCCTGCTGGCCAATCTCCTGGCCGGACGCTCCATTCTCACAGATGCCCACCACGCTGACATTTACCTGACCGCACTGTCCATCATCCTCTGCCTTGTCTTTCTCTCCGGAATGATCTTGCAGCCGCAAAAACGGGTCTTACGCCTTGGCCCAGACAGCTGGTGCATGCTCATCATCTACGCGCTGGGCATGGCCGGGCTGGTGTACGTGCATGCCTAAATCCGCTCTCACACCGCGGTCAGCCCGCCTTTGCTCCCCTGCAATCGCCTGGTCCGCTCAAGTTCATTTCACTCATCACGGCCATTGCACATCCTCACCTTCACTGAATACTGAATCCGTTCACCGAACACTCTTCCGCCCCTTTCCGCCATGTCCCTCGGCCAGCTCCTCCTCACCGGCGTTCCCGGTCCTGAACTCGATTCCGAAACCGCCGCCCGTTTCAAAAAGCTGCAGCCCGGCGGCTTCATTCTGTTCGGCCGCAACATCGTCTCTCCGGAACAGCTCCGGAAGCTCATTGATGACCTCCGCGACCTCTCAGACATCGAACCGTTTATCACCATCGACCAGGAAGGCGGACGTGTTTCCCGCCTGCGGCTAATCGGCGAAGAGCCGCCCAATGCCCAGTCTCTGCGTGACAAGGGAGACGTAAAACTCATCAAGCAGCACGGCAAACTGACCGGGCAGATCCTGCGGCTGTTCGGCTTTAATCTTGATCTCTGCCCCGTGCTGGACATCTCCTATGACGACACAGCGGACAATTCCCTCAAAGGCCGCTGCTGGGGCCGCGACCCGCAGCAAGTCATCAACAACGCCGGTGTGTTTAACCGGGCCATGCGCGGTGAAGGCATCCTGAGTTGCGCCAAGCACTTTCCCGGTTATGGCCCTGCGGAATGCGATCCCCATGAGTTTCTGCCGGTCATCGGCAAAACGCATGAGCAGATGCTGGAGTCCGAACTGCTGCCCTACACCGCACTGCTGCCGGAAATCGACAGCGTGATGACCTGCCACAGCAACTACACGGCCTATGACCCTGACCGTCCGCGCTGGCCCGCCAGCCTCAGCCACAATGTCTGCACCAAGCTGCTGCGCGACAAACTGGGCTTTGAAGGACTGGCGATGACGGATGACCTCGACATGGGCGCCATCCTCAATGAAGTGACTTTTGAGCAGGCCATTCAGGAAGCCGTGCGCGCCGGCAACGACCTCGTCATGATCTGCCACCGCCTGGAAATGGTGGAGCTTGCCCGCCAGCACCTGGAAGGTGTGGAAGCCCCCATTCTCCACGACGCCCTGGTGCGCATCGAGAAGACCAAAAAGCGTCTTGTCACCCCCGATGTATTCACGAAGGAGAAGTTCGAAAAAATCAACCGGGAGATCTGGGATCTGCGTGTCGCCACTCTCGGCGAAGAGCGCGCCAAGGTCCTGAGTGTCGAAGACGGCAAGCGTTCCCCAGTGGAGCTTTACTGAGATACATTATCCATCACAGACAAGCCCCCGGCCCGCGTCAGCGGCCCGGGGGCTTTTCATGGGATACCGCACATTCCCCAGATTTGCTGCAATCTGGTCTCCGGCCCGGTCGTTACCACGGTCCCTGACCATGATGCGACGACTCCTCCTCACCTGTGCCGGTTTGCTGGCTACCACGCTGGCGGCCGCCCCCGCGAAACAGCCTAACATCATCTTCATCTTCTCGGATGACCTCGCCACACAGTCCATCTCTGCCTACGGCGATGAACGCAAGCTGCTGGACACCCCGGGCATGGACCGTATCGCCAAGGAGGGCATCCGTTTCGACCGCTGTCTGGTCACCAACTCCATCTGCGGACCTATGCGGGCGGTCATCCAGACCGGCAAGTACTCCCACCTGAACGGGTTTTACAACAACAGCAACAGCACCTTCGACGGCAGCCAGCAAACCTTCCCCAAGCTGATGCAAAAGGGCGGCTACAGCACGGCCGTCATCGGCAAATGGCATCTCATGTCCGACCCACAGGGGTTCGACTACTGGAACATTCTTCCGGGACAAGGAGTCTATTTCAACCCGCCGATGATCGACAATGGCAAGCAGGTCAAACACCAAGGCTACACTACCGACATCATCTCTGACCTGACGCTGGAGTGGTTGAAAAACCGGGACAAAACCAAACCCTTCATGCTGATGACCCAGCACAAGGCACCACACCGCGAATGGGCCCCTGCCCTGCGCCACCTGGGCTGGGACAAAGACCGCGTCTATCCGGAGCCGCCCACCCTGTTCGACACCTATCAGGGACGCAGCAAGGCTGTCAGCGACCATGACATGGGCATTGACCGCACGTTCACCGAGCGTGATGCCAAGCTGCTCCCTCCTCCGGGCATGACGCCGGAGCAGCTTGCCGAGTGGAACACCTATTATGAACCGCGTAACGAAAAGTTCCGCGAAGCCAACCTTTCCGGCAAGGAACTCGTCAGCTGGCGCTACCAGCGGTACATGCACGACTATCTGGGCACCGTAAAGGCCGTGGATGAGGCCGTGGCCAAGCTGCTGGACTACCTCGACAAAGAAGGTCTGGCGGAAAACACCGTCATTGTTTGCAGCAGCGATCAGGGTTTCTACCTCGGTGAGCATGGCTGGTTCGACAAACGCTGGATCTTTGAAGAGTCCCTGCGCACGCCCTTCATGGTCCGCTGGCCCGGCATCGCCAAGGCGGGCACGACCAATGGCAGCATTGTCTCTCTTCTGGACGTCGCCCAGACCTTCCTCGACATCGCTGCCCTGCCGCAGCCCGGAGACATGCAGGGCCGTTCCCTGGTGCCTCTTTTCAAAGGCGAAACACCGGCAGACTGGCGCAAGTCCTTCTACTATCACTACTACGAGTTCCCGGTTCCCCACCGTGTTCGCCCGCATTACGGAGTCATCACCGACCGCTACAAGCTGGTGCATTACTACACCCCGGATGTGGATGACTGGGAACTCCTGGACCGCCAGGCAGACCCTCTGGAGACCAAGAGCTTCTACAACGACCCGGCCTATGCCGATACGGTCAAGGAACTGAAAACCGAACTCGTCCGCCTTCAAGCCGAGGTCAAAGAAACCGTGCCGCCACCTCGCCTGACTCATGGCAACAAAGCCTTCGATGGTGAAGCCAACCCACCTGTTCCCCAAAACGCCAAAGGCAAAGGGCAAGGGAAGTTCAAGGGGCAGGGCAAAAAGAAAAAGGCCGAGTAAACTCCAATACCGGGAAGAAAACTGCCGTATGGCTGTGATGCATCCACGCCTGTTTTCTTCCCGTCTCCGGTTCCTCGCAATGTTTGCCGCGCTTCTTGCGATGCCCGTGAGCGCGGCCGGGCCAACCTCGCCATTCAAGGCGGCTGATTGCGAAGGCAGCTATCCGCGCCATGTCCAGGGGATCTGCACCAACGGCAAAGACGCGATCTACTGGTCCTGGACGGAGTCTCTGGTGAAGACGGATCTGAATGGGAAGATCCTGACCAAAGTTCCGGCTCCCGACCACCAGGGCGATCCCTGCTATGTGGACGGAAAACTGTATGTCGCCGTGAACCTCGGCAAGTTCAACAAACCCGCTGGCGAGGCCAGTTCCTGGGTCTTTGTCTATGATGGTGAAACCCTGGCAGAACTCTCCCGCCATCCGGTGCCTGAACTGGTCCACGGCGCAGGCGGCATGGCCTGGCGGGATGGTCACTTCTTCGTCATTGGCGGCCTGCCGCCGGGCACGGAAGAAAACTATGTCTATGAGTATGACGCTGGGTTGAAGTTCATCCGCCGCCACGTGCTCGCCAGCGGCTACACGCTCATGGGCATCCAGACAGCGGAATACGCAGATGGAGCCTGGTGGTTCGGCTGCTATGGCAAACCTGAGG
>DASWXG010000289.1:0-6147 GCA_036405615.1 Prosthecobacter sp.
GCCAGCACCGCAGTCAGGGCTGTGCCCCAGCTGCCGGCTCCGATGACGATGGCTTGGGTGTAGGGCAGGGAAGTGGGCATGGGTGGACGGTCTTTATCAAAGAACATTCTCCGGCAGGCCGCCAGTCCCTTCTGCTGGGGCGATGTTTAAAACACACCCTTGATGTTCCCAGATAAAACAGGTGCTTTCCTGAAGGCAACGGCAAGGTCCGCGTTATCATCCCCCTCATTCATGACTCTTCTCTCGAATCCCGAAGGCCGCCTGGAACTGGCACGCTTTTACAAAGACACCCTGCTCAAGGATGTCATGCCCTTCTGGTTAAAGCACGGCATGGATGCGGAGCATGACGGCATCATCACTGCCCTGGACCGTGACGGCAGCGTGCTGGACACGGACAAGAGCATCTGGTTCCAGGGCCGGGCGGGATGGATGTTTGCCACGTTGTTCAACACGGTGAAGGCAGACCGCACCTACTTCGAGGCAGCGGGCTCCTGCGTGGATTTCCTGGAAAAGCACGGGTATGCCACGGACGGCAAGCTGTTCTTTACCGTGACGAGGGAGGGCAAACCCCTGCGCATGCGGCGGTATGTTTATAGCGAAGCCTTCGCCAGCATCGCCCATGCAGCTTACTACCGGGCCACGCATGACCACCACTATGCCGAGGCGGCGGTGCGGGATTTTTCCTTCTATCTCCGCCACTCGTTTGAGCCCGGCTTCATGATGCCGAAGGTGGACTCAAACACGCGGCCCATGGTGGGCATTGCGGCGCTGATGATCGGCATTGTGACCGCCCAGGAGCTGCGGGTGAACCTGGGTCATGTCAGCGTGAACGGCCGCATGCTGACGGAGTGGGTGGACCTCTTCATCCTCGACATCCAGCGTCTGTTTTACAAACCGGAGCTGGAGGTGCTGATGGAAACGGTGGCACCGGACGGCAGCATTCTGGACCACATGGAGGGGCGCATCTTAAACCCTGGACATGCCATTGAGTGCGCCTGGTTCATCCTGCATGAGGGAAGGCTGCGGCATGAGCCGGCCTACATCCGCCTGGGGCTGCAGATCCTGGACTGCATGTGGAAGCGCGGCTGGGACGAAGGCATGGGCGGCCTGTTTTACTACCGCGATGTCCACCACCGGCCCGTGCAGGAGTACTGGCACGACATGAAGTTCTGGTGGCCGCACAATGAGGCGGTCATCGCCACGCTGCTGGCTTATGAAGTCAGCGGCGACCTGAAGTATGCCGCCATGCACCAGCAAGTGCATGACTGGAGCTTTGCCCACTTCCCGGATGCTGAACACGGCGAGTGGTATGGCTACCTGCACCGGGATGGCAGCGTCTCCCAGCGGGCCAAGGGCAACATGTTCAAGGGCCCTTTTCACCTGCCGCGCATGCTCTGGTACTGCACGCGGCTGCTGGAGGACAGCCCGGACGTGCCGAAACAGCTGCGCCCAAAAGAAGAAGAGCAGGCTTTCCGCCTGCTCTCCGACTGAAGGATGATTGGGAAAAGGAAGCCTGGCGCTTACTTCTGGAAGGGGCTGGTGGCCAGCTTCTTGAAGTCTTCGGTGATCTTGGCGACGGCATCTTTCGGGCCGGTCAGCTTGATGAAGATCGGGGCGTCCGGGCCCGGGACGATGGCACCCAGCAAGGTGTAGTCAGCCTTCGGTGTTTTGGGGCCGAACATGGCGCCGTCCATGAAAGTGCCGGTGGCGGTGACGAGGTTCACCTTGGTGCCGTTGGCGTCGAGTTCCTCGGTCTTGTGGACAGGGGGGCTTTCAAACTGGCCCAGCCAGCGGCTGATGTTCGCCTGGGCATCGCCGCCCTGGCCGCTGCCGAAGTAGAAGAACACGGCTTCCAGCGGCTTTTCAGCGCCCTCGACAGTGATCTGCAGCGTGGCTGCACGCATGGGGCTGCTGGTCGGCACGGAGGTCCAGGTGGTGCCGGGGAGCGTGAAGTTCAGATTGCCGGCGGCGACTTTGCCTTCTTCGGCACGCAGGCCAGTGGTGGCAAAGCTGAGGAGAGCGAGGGCGGTGAGGATGCGTTTCATGGTCGAAGGACGGGGTCGGAGGTGAAATGTGGGAAGGCTTTGCCAAAAAGAAAGGGCGGACTTTTCAGGTCCGCCCTTCCTGGAAAAGACAAGTCTTACTTGGTGACGTGAAGCACGCCCTTCATCAGCAGCCAGTGGCCGGGGAAGGTGCACATGTAAGGATAGTCACCGGCTTCGGCAGGGGCGGTGAACTCGATGGTCTCGGTGCCCATGGGCATCACCAGCTTGGTGTTGGCGATGATGTCGTCCTTGGCTGCATCCGGGACATAGCTCTTGGCCATGGCCTGCGGGTCGGTCATCATGGCGTTGGCCTGGGCGCCCACGGCCTGGTCTTTGCCGGGCTTCACCAGGATGAAGTTGTGCGGCTGGGGGGCTGCGCTGCCGGTGTTGTTCAGCGTCAGCTTGACCTTCTGGCCGGCTTTCACGGAGAGGTCGGTTTTGTCATAGCCGAGGGGGTTGGTGGCATGAGGCTTCAGTTCGATGACAGCGACGTCACCCTCCTGGGCGGACACATTCAGAGAGAGCAGGGCAAGGGCGGTAAGGGCAGCTAGTTTCTTCATGGATTATGTTTTGGCGGGGGTGGGAGACTAATCGGGCGTCGGAGGCGGAGATTTTCAACCTATTTTGCGCAATCCGGTCTTATCTTTGGCATTTGCGTCAAGGAAAGTTTGTGACGACAACTGACGTATAAGTATCATTCCCCCATGAACCCTTTTCACGAAACCGCCGCCGCCGCCCATCAGATGAGCCGTCGCCACGTCCTGCGTGGCCTGGGCACGATGATGTCTCTGCCGTTCCTGGAGTCTCTGGGAGGCCGGGCCTTTGCCGCTGCGGCCGCCAAGGAGCAGGCCAAGGCACCCATGCGCGCCGCCTGGCTGTACATTCCCAATGGAGTGAACGTGAAGCAGTGGTTCCCCACCGGCGAGGGCACGGGCTATGAACTGAGCCCCACGCTCAAGGAGATCGAACGCCATCGCAACGACTTCATGGTGGTCTCCGGCCTGGCGCAGGACAAGGCCCGCTCCCACGGCAACGGCGGTGGCGACCACGCCCGCGCCACCTCCACTTTCCTCACTGGCTGCATGCCAAAGAAAACCGCCGGGGCTGACATCCAGCTCGGCGTTTCTGTGGACCAGATCGCCGCGCAGAAGATCGGCCATCTCACCCGCCTGCCTTCCCTGGAACTGAGCACCGACGGCCAGCGCAGCTCCGGCCGCTGCGACAGCGGCTATTCCTGCGCCTACCAGTTCAACCTGGCCTGGAAGAACGAAACCATGCCCATGGCTCCGGAGATGGACCCGCGCCTGGTGTTTGAACGTCTTTTTGGTTATGGTGCCGCCGGTGCCAAAGGTGCTGAAGGCGCCCGCCGCCAGCGTCTGCAAAAGAGCATCCTGGACACCGTGCAGGGCGAGGCCAAATCCCTGCAAAACAAAGTGAGCGGGAACGACCGCCGCAAGCTGGACGAATACTACAGCAGTGTGCGTGACATCGAGATGCGCATTGAGCGCGCCGAGAAGTTCACCGCTTCGCTGCCCAAGGACTATCCTGTGCCGGAAGGCATCCCGGATTCTTATGAGGATCACATCCGCATGATGTTTGACCTCCTCACTCTGGCTTTCCAGACAGACACCACCCGTCTCTGCACCTTCATGCTGGCGCATGACGGCAGCAACCGCAGCTTCCCCGAGATCGGTGTGCCAGATGCCCACCACTATCTCTCCCACCACGAGAGTGATGAACAGAAGCTGGAGAAGATCGCCAAGATCGACCGTTTCTACATGCGCCAGTTTGGCTACTTCATGGACAAGCTGAAGAACACCAAGGAAGGCGACGGCAACCTGCTGGACAGCAGCATGATCGTCTTCGGTGGTGGTATCGGCGACGGCAACCGCCACAACCACGACAACCTGCCCATCCTGCTGGCGGGCCGCGCAGGCGGCACCTGGACTCCAGGCAAGCGCGTGGTGCTGCCAGGGGAGACGCCAATGACCAATCTCTACCTCTCCATGCTGGACCGCCTCGGTGTCCGCGCGGAGCGCGTGGGTGACAGCAACGGCGTGCTGGAAGTCAGCTAATCGGGCTTTTTGCCGTTCCTATCGTTGGTTATCCGCTGGGAGCCTGGGATCTTCTCAGGCTCTTTGCTTTTCCCGGAACAGCCTTGGAGGCCTGATAACACGGAGTTATCCGACGATATGCACTGTTTTTCTAGGGGATGATACATCCACCCGTGTAGGTTCATGCGATTCTCACGGCTGGCCGCTCGCAGGCACTCCGTTCTCCCGCTATAATTCACGGCAGAGGGCCGTTGCATGAGAGCGCCTTCAGTTTTAATAATTCTGGCTAATGGCGGCTAACGCACCCGATTCACCCACGGCATCGGCCACTTCGCAAGAGCTTCAGCTCTTCCCGGAGCTGGGGTTGCAGGTGCCAGTGACGGTGGCGCAGCCCAAGGTGCGGGCACCTTCCGCCGCGCGCCAGGTGCGCACACAACGGCCCAAGGAGCCTTCTTTTGACACCTTGTGGCAGTTTGAAGATGAGCCGCCGGTGGACTCTCTGCCAGGTCTGGGCCAGATCCTCATGCAGGCGCAGGCGGAGAAAGATGACTCTGCGGCAGCGGACAAAGAGCCAGTGGCGGCGGACTCCCCGGGACTTGTGGAGAACGACAAAGCCGCTGAGGGCGACCCAGCTTCGCCCCCTTGGGATGAACCTTCCGTCACCTCCAAGCCAGAGGCAGTGGAAGAAGAAACACCTGATGCCACCGCATCTGCCGGGCCTCTTGAAAGCGCGGCAGAGCAGCCGCAAGACGCCGCATCGTCCGTGCCGCCTAACAAGCCGGTTGAAGAAGAAGCCGCTGGCGGCAGCAGCGAGTTTGGGGAGACCCCTTCCGTGCCGGATGAGGGAAGCCCTGCTTCGCAGCCCGAAACAAAGGTTGAAGAACAGGTGTCTCAGCCGGAGTCATATGCCGAAAGCACCATGAAGGAAGAGGCCTCTTCAGAAAGCGTACCAGAGACAGTTTCCGGTTCCGGAGACGGTCTGCCGCATGATGAAGAAGACTTGCCGCCTGCACCCGCCCACCAGACTGCGGACAAGCCGGACGCAACCGGCAGCACGGAGGAGTGGGTGGATGAAATGGAAGGCACGTCTTTGCCCGGGGGAGAGCCTGTGTGGCAAGACGTTGTCGCGCCGGTGGAAGAGGATCATGATCACCCGCTGCCCAAAGAACTGCGCTACGTGGCCGGTGTTCTTGAAAAGAGCATGAAGGACCCGGCAGCCTTGCCGGGGGCTTTCGCCAGCTTTTGCGCCGCCGCTTATGTGAAGCCCGAGTGGGCAGGGGCGGCCAGCGATTACCTGATCACGCTTTTTGAAGACCAGCAGGATCTGCTGGCTGAGATGACCCGCGTGCCGGACCTCATCATCGAACTGGGCACCGGCCACTACACGCTGACCTTCATGGTGGCTTCCCACTGGGCGGAGCGTGTGGACCTCTCCCGCCTCACCCGTCTGGCCGAAGCCCTCGTGGCGGCCCATTCCAAGCTGGGCAGCCCGGAAGTGGTGGACCTCATGCTGGCCCTGACCACCTCGCTGGCCATCAGCCGTTTTCCACGGGCTGAACAACTCCTTGCCGCCGCCGAGGCGCATGCCGCTGCCGAACATGAAGAGGCTCTACGTGAAGCACGCTTGTGGTTAGGCGCGGGACGCATCGTCCGCAGTTGCAACCAGGATGCACGCGACCTGTGGGACCAGCGTTTGCGCCGCCCGCGCACGGCCTGGGGCTGGAACTCCCGTGAGGAGGTGGATGCCCTGGCGCAGCTTTCCCAGTGCCTGGATACTCAGGCTCCTTCCGCACAGCTTTTTCAGGCGGTGGTGCCTGCCTGCTGGTGGGCTCTGCAGGTGGACCGCGAGCAGGAGCGGACGGAACTGGAGGCTTCTCTGAAGGCTGTACAAACCGGGCGTCCGCCGGAGCCTCTCCCCGAACTTCCCCGTGAAGTGGTGCGCCAGCCGATCATCATCTGGCGCGGTGTTCCGTTTTTTATCGGAGGGCTTGTCGGTGCCTGGGCTCTGCTGCTCGGCATCTGGCTCAGCCCGTATGATCTGGTGCGTT
>DASWXG010000290.1:0-7138 GCA_036405615.1 Prosthecobacter sp.
CTCACTGATGGAGGCAGGAACCTGCGACGGTGTGCAGCAACGGCTCAGCCGATATGCACCTTGTACGCGGCGGCGTCCATGAGTGCAGAAGCAGCGTCCGCTCCGGACAGCTTCAGCTTGAAGATCCAGCCTGCACCGTAAGGATCCGTATTGATGAGACCCGGATCGGAGTTCAGCGCCTCATTCACCTCGACGATTTCACCGTCGACGGGAGAGTAGATGTCACTGGCGGCCTTGACCGACTCCACCACGCACACCTGCTGGCCGGCTTTGACGGCACCGAGTTTGGGAAGATCCACAAACACCACATCCGTCAGCTCTGCCTGGGCATGATCGGTGATGCCCACCGGAGAGGGCTCCTGGGTGGGGTCAACCCATTCGTGGGAATCGCGATAACGGAGCTGGTCGGGAACGTTGCTCATGAGGGTGGCAGGGTGGGATTGGAAAACCGGAAAACGGGCAGGTCCTATTTGACCCAGCCCATCGCAGTCATGCGATCGTGGATGGCGTCTTTGGACTCCAAAAGCTCGGCGATGGGGTCCCACTTGCCGCTAACGAGGGCCTCGTGAGCCGTGGAAGGGATCTTCACGCTGAAGCTTTCGTCGCCATACACCACACGGCCGTTTTCCACGTCCACGGTCACCTGCAGGGCCGGGTTCACTTCCACGGCGGCGGCGACTTTGGCGATGTCCTCAGCTGTCGCCATCACGCAAGGGATGCCCAGGGTGGTGCAGTTGCCAAAGAAGATTTCAGCGAAACTCTGGGCAATGACAGCACGGAATCCGAAACGATACAGGGCCTGCGGGGCGTGCTCGCGGGAGCTGCCACAGCCGAAGTTGGAGCCGGAAAGCAGGATGGAGGCACCCTTGTAACGGTCATTGTTCAGAGGGTGGTCCGTGATGTTGCCGTCCTTGTCGAAGCGGACGTCATAAAAAGCAAACTCACCCAGGCCGTCGAAAGTGACGCACTTCATGAAACGGGCAGGAATGATGCGGTCCGTGTCAATGTCAGAACCTGGGACGTGGACGGCGGTGCCGGAAACTTGGGTGATCTTTGCGAGGGCCATGGAACCTGGACCTATAACGCGAAAACTTTCCGGCTCAAGCCCCAACCCGTGCCCGGTGAAAGACACAGCCGATGCCCGCCCCGAACCCCAGCCCGTAAAACAGCCCCCAGCAGAGCTTTCCGATGATCGCCGCCTGGGCGCGGTCTGCCTTGCTGAGTTCATCCAGATGCAGCGGGCTCAGCCAGACATCGTGCAGGGCCCAGTCCCCGGCGAAATAACCGGCCGTGTGAAGCACAAACAGCAACACCGCTGTCACCAGCCAATGGCGGGTGCTGCCCAGGATTTTCATCGCCACCCAGGTGAAGCCCAGGCAGCCGATGGCAGCCCCCAGCCATTCCCCCGTCCGTCCGCCAAGCCCGAACCAGGCGGCGCACCAGAGCACCGAGTAGAGGAAAAAAGCCGGGACGAAGGCCTTGTAAAAGCGCCCGATGCCCCCGGCCAGAGAGCCTAGAACCAGCCCGGACAGAGCCAGGAAAACCAGCGCAATCGCGGCGTACATGAGCGGCTGGCCCCCGAACATCTTGAAGAACTTGCCTCCGAAAGCCCATACCGAAAACGCCACCAGGCTCACCAGGGCGAAACCCAAAGAGCCTTGAACTATGTCCCGGGTCAAAGTGCGGATGGAAGTCATGGTCTGACTCATACGCCCGGAAGGCACAGCCGCTTAGAAAAAACGCCCCAACTTCGTGTAGTTGGAGCGGATTTTATGCAACCCGGACCTGGCTTCAGGTCAGTCCTGCTCTTCCGGGGGAGGCAACGTCTGCTCCAGATGCCGGAGTTTGTCCGGGTTTCGCATGACGTAGATGTTCTGGATGAGGCCATCCTCCACCTCCACAATGGTACTCTGCACCAGCACCCCTTGCCAGTACCGGAGAAAGCCGAGCTGACCATTGATGATGGTGAAACGCAGTTCGCCTCCGGCCGTGGACAGTTTGCTGACTCCCGCCATAAACCGGGCCACCTTGGCACTGCCATGCACGGGGTGCGGAGACGCAGAGGCCTTTCCGCCGCCGTCTGAAAAGAGCGTGACGTTGTCACCCAGAAGGCCCAGCAGCCTCTCCATGTTCCCTTCCTTGCACACCTGCAGAAATTCCCGGACGATCATTTCGTGCTGCTTCGGGTCGCTGGGAAAGCGGTTTTTGCGCAGTGAAATACGCTCCCGGGCGCGGTGTACCGTCTGGCGGCAGGCGGCGGCGGACTTGCCGACAATGCTGCTGATCTCCTCGTAGTCGTACTCGAAGACCTCATGCAGGAGGTAGATGGCCCGCTCATCGGGCCCCAGGGTTTCCAGCAGGATGAGAAAAGCGGTGCTGAGGGAATCAGAAAGGGCGCTCATGGTATCGGCCTGGTCGGAGGTGGACTGGATCAGAGGTTCCGGCAGCCAGACGCCCACATACTCCTCGCGCTTGTGGCGGGCGGAACGGAGCTGGTCAATGCACAGCCGGGTGATGGTGGAGGTCAGCCAGGCCCGGGGAGACTGGATGTCCGCCGGATTCTGCCGCTGCCAGCGCAGGTAGGTATCCTGGATCATGTCCTCGGCCTCGGCCACGCTGCCCAGCATGCGGTAGGCAATGCCAAACAGGGTGGAACGCTGCTCTTGGAAAACGGCAAGAAGGGAGGAAGCGGGAGAGTTCATGAAGTGAGGAGGGTAGCCCGGGCGGGCAGATCTTGGTCTTGGCGGCGAAGCCAGTCGAGCGCAGACTGGGCTGCATCCCGGGCACTGCTCAGAGAGGCGTCCACCAGCATGCCGTGAGGCCCCACCCAGTCTCCGGCCAGCAGCAGACTGGGGAGACCTGCCGCGTGCACTGGCGGACGGCCCGCCGGAGTCACCACGGCATGCGTCACCAGCATCCGGGGCAAAAACCGCTGATGCACCAGCATCTCCCGCCAACCCGGCTGAAAGCGGTCCATCAGGGCCTCCAGTTCAGCCCGGATGTCTTCCGGCTTTCCTTCAGTAGCGGATGTGCAGTCGAGATATTTCGCCAGCTGGATCAGGGCACCCCCTTCTGGCGCAAGGCGCGCGGAGCGGGTGTGCACCGAGTAATACAGAGGTTCATCCAGGCCAATGGCAAACTGGTGGTCTGGCTGCGGCAAATGCTGCAAGGCAATGTCCAGGCAGGCCGCATAAACAGGAGTGAGCGACTCCGCCCAACGCTGAAGGGCAGGTGCTTGACCAGTCCCGGCCGAGCGTGCAATCACCTCAGGGGGCAGGGTCGAAATGACGACCTTGGCGGTGCTGGTGCTGCCATCGGCGAATCGCAGGGAAACCTGCCCTGTCTGCGCATGGATCTCTGACACTGCATGCCGGGTCAAAATCACCGCCCCGGCTGCAGTGGCCGCTTTTTCCAACGCTGCGACGAGGGACTGCCAGCCTCCATCTAGATAGTCTACGCCATCCGCCGCGCCCACGAGCAACTGGTCCAAAGCCGCGCCGGCACTCTGTAACGAAGGCTCATTGCAATAGGTGCTCAACCGCAGCTGGCCTTCCATCAAAGCGCGTACTTCAGGCTGGGCAATCTCGGTATCCAACCATTCCCGCACGGTGCGGTGATCCCAGTCACGGGTCGGGTAGCCGTTCGCCAGACAGGCCCTGAGCGCCAGCAGTTCTGCCTTGCCCGACTCGGTCAGGAACGGCGAATTCCGCACTAACTCCTCCGTACCGGGAAGAGGATGGTGCGACGTTTGATGAATGACCCAGCTGCCGTCATAGGTGGCACGGCTGCCTGAGTAGGCGATGCCTAGTTCGCCCAGGATCCGGCGGCCCTCACCCGCCCGGTAAACGGCGTGAGGCCCTGGTTGAAATAATAACCGTCCGTCTCCTGAGTGGTCGCCCGGCCACCCGCATGAGGGCCTTTTTCGAAAACAGCCACGGCGTGCCCCGCACGTGCTGCATAGAGGGCTGCAGTAAGTCCGGCGAGACCGCCGCCGAGGATGGCAATGTCATAGTCTGGAGAGATCTTCATGAGGAGAAAAGGTGAATGAGGGCTGAGGCGGGAATCCGCTCTCTTCAGTCAGGACGATCCAGCCCTGCACCGTGTGACCGGGTGGAAGAAAAGATTTCCAGGGCGGGGCCAAAGGCGGTTGAGGCGGCGGGAGATTTTCCGGCGTATGCTCAGATTCCGGATTTTCCCTTTCCTCGCGTGTCTTCCCCTTTCCAGCTCAATCCTGAACTCCATCCTCGCGGCGACCAGGCGCAGGCCATTGCCAAGCTGGTCAAATCCCTCCGCGCGGGCAACCGGCATCAAACCTTGTTAGGCGTCACCGGCTCCGGGAAGACGTTCACCATGGCGAACATCATCGCCCAGATGGGCAAACCCGCCCTGGTTTTCTCCCACAACAAGACGCTCGCTGCGCAGCTCTACTCGGAGTTCAAGAACTTCTTCCCGAACAACGCGGTGGAGTATTTCGTGAGCTATTTCGACTACTACCAGCCGGAGGCCTACATCCCGCGCACGGACACCTACATTGAGAAGGACAGCAGCATCAATGATGAGATCGAGCGCCTGCGCCTCTCCACCATGGGTGCCCTGCTGACGCGGCGGGATGTCGTCGTGATCGCCAGTGTCTCCTGCATCTACGGCTTGGGTTCGCCCGAAGACTACGAGGGCATGATGGTGCCCGTGCACGTGGGCCAGCAGATGACACGGGAAACCTTCCTCACCCGGCTGGTGGACATGCTCTATGAACGCAATGACATCCAGCTCAAGCGCGGCACCTTCCGTGCCCGGGGCGACGTGGTGGAGATTGTGCCGGCCTATTTGGACGGCGAAGCCATCCGCGTGGAGTTTTTCGGCGATGAGGTGGACCGCATCAGCGCGGTGGACGTGCTGACCGGCACGGTGACGACCAAGCTGCAAAGCTACACCATCTTCCCGGCCAAGCAGTTCGTGACCCCGGGCGACAAGCTGCGCAAAGCCGTGGTCAAGATCCGCGAGGAGATGGAGCAGCGTGTGGCGCAGTTTGAAAAAGAAGGCAAGCTCCTCGAAGCCCAGCGCCTGAAGATGCGCACCGAGCACGACATCGAAATGATGCAGGAGATGGGTTTTTGCCAGGGCATTGAAAATTACAGCCGCCATCTCACCGGCCGCCAGCCAGGCGCAACACCGGGCACCCTGCTGGATTTCTTCCCGGACGACTTCCTGTGTCTGGTGGATGAAAGCCACGTCACCATTCCGCAGATCGGCGGCATGTATGAAGGCGACCGCTCGCGCAAAACGGTGCTGGTGGAGCATGGATTCCGCCTGCCGAGCGCCATGGACAACCGTCCGCTGAAGTTCAACGAGTTCATGAAGGCGACCAGCCAGCTCGTTTATGTGAGCGCCACACCCGCCCGTTTTGAGATCGAAAACAGCGTGGTGGGCAACACCGAGTACATCCCGCACAAACGCGAGCGCATCGGCGAGGAGGAAACGACCCCCGCCGCACTCCCGGGTGTGGCCGTACGCGTCAGCGGCAACTCCCAGCCGGTGGAGAAGTTCGACGTTGACTCCAAGGGCAAGGTGCTCGTTGTCGAACAGATCATCCGCCCGACCGGGCTGCTGGATCCTGTCATCACCATCAAGCCGCTCAAAGGGCAGATTGATGAAACCATTGAACTCTGCCGCCAGCGCATTGAGCGCGGCGAGCGGGTGCTGGTCACCACACTGACCAAACGCACCGCAGAAGACCTGACGGACTATCTGCGCAATCTGGACCTCCGAGTCCGCTATCTGCATAGCGACATTGATGCCATCGAGCGTGTGGAGATCCTGCGCAGCCTGCGCAAAGGCGACTGCGATGTGCTGGTGGGCATCAACCTTTTGCGAGAAGGCCTGGACCTGCCCGAGGTGAGCCTCGTCTGCATTCTGGATGCTGACAAAGAAGGCTTCCTGCGCAGCGAAACCTCGCTCATTCAAACCGCCGGCCGTGCGGCCCGTCATGTGGGTGGCGAGGTGGTGCTGTTTGCGGATATCGAAACGCAGAGCATCCGCTCACTGCTGAGCATCAGCGGCTACCGCCGCCAGATGCAGATGGACCATAACGAAAAGCATGGCATCACTCCGCAGACCGTCCGCCGTGCCGTGCAGGAGTCTCTGCAGGTTCTCGGCAAGGGCAAAGAGGTGGAAGAAAACGTCCTCCGCGAAGGCGGTGGTGACTACGCCGTCACCGAAGTCATTCGTGAACTGGAAGGAGAGATGGCCGAGGCCGCCACCCGCCTGGAGTTCGAGCGCGCCGCACTTCTGCGCGACCAGATTCGCGAATTGAAGAAACAGGCCGGCCTGAATGCCGACGACGGCGGCGTGCTGCCGAAGCCAAAAAAGGTCACGTATGGCAAAGCCAAGCGCGGAGCCGGAAAGAAAGGCAAGTAAGATGGCTCAACCACGCATCAATCTTGTCGTCATCCGGACTTCCGATCTGGAAAGATCATCCCTATTCTACAATTTGATAGGCATTAACTTTATCAAGCACCGGCATGGACAAGGACCAGAGCATCTTTCGGCGGATCTGGAGGGCACCGTCTTTGAACTGTATCTCCTGGAGCCGGAACAGCCCTCCACTCTGAGTGCTCGCGTAGGCTTCCAAGTGTGCAGTGTTGTAGAGACCGTGAGAATTCTCCAGGAAAAAGGTCACCCCATCGTTTCTTCTCCCAAGGACTCTCCGTGGGGCAGGCGCGCGGTGGTTTCCGATCCCGACGGGCACCGCGTGGAACTGCTTGAGCCCGTTGGCAAAGGGAAGCTTTTGAAGGAGCCTTGATACCGCCCGTCTAGTAACCAATGCCCTTCAAATAGGCATTCAGCTCGGCCAGATACTCGTCGGCGCAGGTTTGGATCAAACGGCTTTTGTCCGCAGGAGAATAGTCCTGGAACTTCTCTTTGAACTCGATATTCGGCAGCACCAAGCCGTTTTTAAAACGCCCGAAACGCCGCAGGGGCTTGCCAGTTTTTGTGTCCACCAGCATGGTGAACTGGTAGCACTGGATCTGCGCGGTATTTCCCGAATGCCAGATGCCCATGCCTTCTGCCGACATGTAGGAGGGTGCTCCATAAGGATAGTAGTTGTATCCTCCGACAAGCAGCACGGCATCAGCCTTGT
>DASWXG010000291.1:0-5136 GCA_036405615.1 Prosthecobacter sp.
TCCAGCAGCGGTTGCGTTTCCAGCTCCGGCTCTTCAGACAGCGGCGACAGTTCCGGGTGCGGCGGCGGGGGAAGCAGTGGTTGCAGCAGCGGCTGCGGAGGCTGTGGCGGTGGGGGCGGAGGAGGTGACTGACGGAAAGAAAAACGGAGGTTGAAAGATTTCCAAATCTGGAAACGTTTCTGGATTTAGAAATGAAACGCCCTTCCGACGAGAACGCAGCCATCCTCCTGGACGACAACTCCGCCGCCCCGGGCACGGAGCGCACCCTGGCCATTCTGGAACTGCTGGGCCGCCATCGCGCGGGCTTGAGCCTCACGGAAATTGCCCGGGATCTCGACCTGCCGGTGAACTCCGTGTTCCGCATCACCGGCACTCTGCATGCCCGCGGATATTTGCAGCGGCGGGAAGACGACAAGCGTTTTGTTCTGACGAACAAACTGTTTGATCTCTCCCGTCCGCAGGTGCGTGAAAAGAGCCTGGTGGTCTGCGCCCTGGAATCGCTCAAGTGGCTGCGGGATGAATCCGGAGAGACGGTGCAGTTGCTCGCCAGCGTGAACCACAAGATGACCCTTCTGGAACAGTGCATCTCCACCCAGCCCATCAAAGTGAGCGGCACGGTGGGCCTGCAGGTGCCCATGTATTCCTGCGCTCCGGGGAAGGCTGTGCTGGCTGCGTTGCCTGAGGGTGAACGGGAGGCCTTCTTTGGCAGTGTGACGCTGAAACAGTTCACCTCCACCACCCTGGCTTCCCGGGATAGCCTGGAGGCCGATTTGCAGAAGATCCGCAAACGGGGTTTTTCCCTGGATCTGGCCGAGGGGCTGGAAGGCATCCACTGTGTGGGAGCGGCCATTCTGGACGAGTATCGTTACCCTGTGGCGGCGGTGACCGTCATGGCCCCGGCCTTCCGCCTGAAGCGGGACCAGTTTGAGCAAGCGGGTCGCCTGTGCATCCAGGCGGCGGAAAACATCACCCGGAGGCTGCTGGCATGAACCGCCAACGTACATTTGCGTTCTCTCCCCTGATTGCTTGCGGCCTGTGGGCAAGCACCGCTGTTGGCGCGGTCCCTACGGCGGCACAAACCGAGTTCTTCGAGTCGCGCATCCGCCCGGTGCTGGCGCAGGAATGTTATGAATGCCACAGCGAGGCCGGAAAACAAAAGGGCGGGCTGCTGCTGGATTCACGTCCCGGCTGGGAAGCCGGTGGTGATAGCGGTGCGGCCATCACCCCGGGGGATCTGGCGAAGTCACTGCTGCTGGATTCCATCAAGCACACGCATGATGACCTGAAGATGCCCAAGAACGGCGCCAAGCTGGATGACTCGGTGATTGCCGATTTTGAAAAATGGATCGCAGAGGGAGCTTTTGACCCGCGCGACAAAGCGCCTTCCGCCGAGCAGCTTGCCAAGGAAACGGACTGGTCCGCGGTACTGGAGCGACGCAAGCAGTGGTGGTGTTTTCAGCCGGTGAAAGCTGGCAGCCTCACGGGCCTCAGCAAGCCTGCGGACGTGGCGGCCGAGATCGACCGCCAGATCTTGGAAAAACTGAAGGAGCAGGGCCTGGCACCCGCAGGGAAAACAGATGTGGCCACCTTGATCCGGCGCGCCTCTTACATTCTGACAGGGCTGCCGCCGACGCCGGATGAGGTGGAGGGTTTTGCCTCCGAATATCAGGCCTCAGGCCAGGCCGCCTATGAGCGGCTGCTGGACAGGCTGCTGGCCAGCCCGCGCTATGGCGAGCGCTGGGCCCGCCACTGGCTGGACTGGGTGCGCTATGCGGAGAGCTACGGCAGTGAAGGCGACCCGCGCATCCCCTATGCCTGGCGTTACCGCGACTACGTGATCCGTGCTTTCAACGATGATGTGCCTTACCCGCAGATGGTCAAAGAGGCCATCGCAGGGGATCTGCTGCTGAAGCCGCGCATCCGCGACGGTTTGAAAGAGAGTTCTCTGGGCATCGGCCAGTTGCGCATGGTGCTGCATGGTTTCTCTCCCACTGACTCGCTGGATGAGCAGGTGACGTTCACGGACAACCAGATCGATGTCGTCACCAAGACCTTTCAGGCATTGACGGTGTCCTGCGCCCGCTGCCATAACCACAAGTTTGACGCGATCAGCCAGGCGGATTTTTATTCGCTCTACGGCATCTTCACCAGTACCAAGCCGGCGGTGGTGGATGTGAATGCGGCGGAGGCAGGAAAGCCGCAGCGTGAGGAACTGACCCGGCTGAAACAGGAGATCAAAAAAGCGGTGGTGGAAGCGTGGACGGCTGCGGCTGAAAAGCTGCCGGTGCGGGCTGCCTCGAACCAGGAGGGCCTGCGACCCAAGGCCAGCAAGCAGTGGGACCTGCGAAAGGAACCGTGGTTCACCGATGGCAATGGCGTGAAGCAAGGTGTGACGGCTGCCGGAGAGTTCAGCGTGGCTCTGGAGGGCAAGGGCATCGTGGCGCAGATTTATCCAGAAGGCATCTTCAGCGGCCTTCTTTCCACCAAAGACCGGGGTGTGGTGATGTCTCCCCGGTTCCGCAATGAGGGCGGTACGCTTTGGTTCAGAACGGCTGGGAATGGCGGTGCCAAGGCCAAGTACGTGGTGCAAAACTACCCGCGCACGGGCACCATCCACAAGGCGTTTGAGCACAAAGAGGTGAAGGATGAGGCGCTGGGCTGGCACAAGCTGGATCTCAACTACTGGAAAGGGGATGATCTGTTCATCCAGGTCAGCACGGTGGCTGACATGCCTGCCGAGACACGGGAGGACCAGCGTTCTTGGTTTGGCATTACGGAGGCGTTCATCACTCAAGGCGATGAGCTGCCGCAAAATGCGCCGGTGACCGGTGACCCGAAAGAGGCGGTGAAGGCCTGGAAAGAGGGAACCATGACCGATGCGCAAGCGGAACTGCTGGCGGTGCTGCTGCGTCAGGAAAAACTGCCCAATGATGTGGAGCACATCCCCGCTGCGGCTGCTCTGGTGGCCCGTTACCGGGAGGTGGAGGCGTCTCTGCCCTTGCCAACAAGGGCTCCGGGCGTGCTGGAGGCAGACGGTTACGACGCGTCTTTGTTTGTACGAGGAGATCACAAACAGCCTGCTGAGAAAGTGGCCCGCCGGTTTCTGGATGGCATCAATCCGGCTCCCTACACAACCCAGGGCAGCGGACGTCTGGAACTGGCAGAGAGCCTGACGGATGAAAAGAACCCGCTGACCTCACGGGTGATCGTGAACCGTCTCTGGCACCACGTTTTCGGTCGCGGGCTGGTGGGCACGACGGACAACTTTGGACGTCTCGGTGAGCAGCCTTCGCATCCTCTGTTGCTGGATGCTCTGGCGGCTCAGTTCCAGCAAAGCGGCGGCAGCCTGAAGGGCACCATCAAAGCCCTGATGCTGACGCAGGCCTTCCAGCGAAGCGACCAGCTGCCGGAGAAGGCGGTGCAGAAAGATCCGCAGAACCGCCTGCTGAGCCATTGGACCGTGCGCCGCCTGGAGGCGGAGGCCATCCGTGACAGCATCCTGATGCTGTCCGGCAAGATGGATCTGCAGATGTATGGCGAGCCGGTGTATGGCAAGGACGGTCGTCGCAGTGTCTACGTGGGGGTCATCCGCAACAGCCTGGAGCCCTTTCTCACGGCGTTTGACATGCCGGTTCCTTCGAGCACACGAGGCAACCGCGACATCACCAACGTGCCCGCCCAGTCCCTGGCGCTGCTGAATGATCCCACCATCATCAACTGGAGCGGCAACTGGGCACGGCGGGCGATGGAAGCGCCTGCTGGTGGCCCACGGGTGAACCGCATGTTCCTGCAGGCGCTTGGCCGTGTGGCAACCGAACAGGAGCAAGCCGCCAGTCTGGCGTTTGTGAAAAGTTCGGAAGGATTTTCTCTGCGGCAGCAGGAAGAACTCGCTGCTTTGGAAAGCCGGCAGGTGATCTTGCAACGTCACGTCCAGGAAATTTTGAATCCGGTCAGAAACCGGCTGGCCCAGGACAAAGGCGGTACGGCGGCTGCATCTGACGCGCCGGTTCCATATGCAGAGTGGACCTTTGACGACGGCGGGAAGGACACCTGGGGAAGGCTGCCGCTTGCGTTGGAAGGCGCGGCAAAGATCGTGGACGGCGCGCTGGTTTTGGACGGCCGGACAGCACGGGCGCGGAGCACGCCGCTAACCAAAAGTTTGCGAAACAAAACGCTGGAGGCCTGGGTGGTGCTGGACAGCCTGGACCAGAAGGGCGGGGGAGTGATCACGGTGCAGGACCGCCGGGGCACGGTGTTTGACTCCATCGTATATGCCGAGCGCGCGCCTCAGGAGTGGCTTTCGGGCAGCAACAACCACCGCAGAACCCAGGAGTTTGGAGGTCCGGCAGACACCGAGGCGGACAAGCGTCCGGTGCATGTGGCGATCACCTATGACGGAGCCAAAGTGACGGGGTATCGCGATGGCCAGCCTTATGGGGAAGCCTACTCCAGCAAGGAAGTGGGTGAGTTTGCCCTGGGAGATGCGGAGGTTTTGCTGGGCTGCCGTCACGGAGCCGCAGGCGGAAACCGGCTGTTGCGGGGGCGCATCCTCCGGGCCCGTCTCTATGACCGGGCGTTGACGGACAAGGAGATTGCGCTTTCCCGCCATCTGGAAAGCACGGCTGTGACCGAACGCGATGTCCTGAATGCGCTGAATCCTGAACAGCAAAAGGATCTCAACCAGACCAAGGCGGAACTGGAGCAGGTGGTGGGGAAACTCAACCGCCTGACTGAAAACGTGGAGAAATCCGATCCGCAAAAGGCCGGGTGGGAGAGCCTGGCCCTCTCGATCATCAACCTCAAAGAATTCGTTTACCTGAGATGAACCCTTTTTTAACACGCCGGCAGATGTTGTCCCGCGCCTCTTCAGGCTTTGGACTCGCGGCCCTGGGCGGCCTGATGAGCGGTGCTGGACGCGGTCATGCGGCAGCGCTTGCCGACCGGTCCCGGAAGTTCCAGCCCAAAGCACGCAACGTCATTTTCTGCTACATGAGCGGAGGGGTTTCTCATGTGGACTCCTTTGACCCTAAGCCCGCCCTGGAAAAACATGCGGGCAAGCCGCCGCCCTTTGCCACGGCCCGCACGCAGTTTAACAATGACGGTGTCATCCAGCCCTCGCACTGGGCCTTTAAGCGG
>DASWXG010000292.1:0-4283 GCA_036405615.1 Prosthecobacter sp.
CCCGCCAAGAGTGGCTGCCCCTTGCCCGCCGCGCCTGATGGACGCGGATGAAGGAAAGCAGCAGTCACGGGGAAATCCAAACCGGGCGGTTACGCACCCCGCAGCTTGGACACATCGTAGAGGCTCATCATCGCGGAAAGCACTTCCTCACGACGGCCTTCTTTGAGGGCGGCAAAGGTGGTGTGATTGCCCGGCTGGAATTTGAAATGCCCGCTGCGCGTCCGGCGGAGATCGGTGAGATGGGCACCGCAGCCCAGCTTTTGGCCGATGTCGTGGGCATAGGTACGAACATAGAAACCCTTGCTGCAAACCACCCGGAAATCCACATCCGGCACAGCCACGTTGTTCAACTGGTAGTCATACACGCGGACAAAGCGCGGCTTGCGCTCCACCTCCTGGCCCTGGCGGGCCAGTTTGTACAAAGGCACACCGCCAATCTTGATGGCGCTGACCATGGGCGGAGTCTGGTAGAAGTCGCCCCGGAAAGCATCAAAGGCTTCGCGGATCTGGTCATCTGTGAAGGCAGGCACGGGCTTTTCCTCCAGCACCTCCCCTTCCCGGTCCTGGGTGCTGGTGGTCGCGCCCAGGCGCAGGCTACCGGTGTACTCCTTGTCCTCGCTCATCAGCAAGTCCTGAAGTTTGGTGCCGTTGCCGATCACCAGGATGAGCATGCCTGTGGCCATGGGGTCCAGGGTGCCGCAGTGGCCGATTTTTTTGGTGTTCAAGCACCGGCGGGCCACGGCCACCACGTCGTGGGAGGTCATGTCCGGGTCTTTGTCTACAAGGAGGACGCCGTTAAGCGAGTCGTCTGACTTCATGTTCTAAAGCTGTCAAAAAGGTTTCTGCGGCCTCCTGGATGGGGCCTCTCATGCGTGCGCCCGCTGCCAGACGATGACCGCCGCCGCCAAACTGGGCGCAGACTGCGGAGACATCCAGGCGCTGGTCCTTCGACCGGGCGCTGACACGAATCTTGCCCTCGGGCATTTCTTCAAAGATCACCGCAGCCACCACGCTGTCGATCATGCGCAGGGTGTCGATGAGGCCTTCGGTATCACCGGGCTGCACCTTCACCTCGTCCATGAGCGCGCGGGTGAACTTCCAACTGGCGATACGCCCCTCCGCACGGATGTCCATCTCATTGAGCATCGAGCGCAGCAACTGCAGGCGGCGGGCCGGGTGTGTGTGATACAGAAGCTGAGCCAGGCGGGAGGAGTCCAGCCCGGCGGCCAGCATCTCACCGGCAATGTGATGGGTGCGGGCGTTTGTGCTGGAGTACTGAAAAGAGCCCGTATCTGTGCTGATGGCCGTGTAAAGGTGCTGCATCACGGCATCCGTGATGGGGAAACCGCCCGCCTTCAGCAGTTCATAAACGATCTGGCCGACCGCCGGCTGGGTGCCGTCCACGTGATTGATCTGGCCATAACCTGGATTCGTGGGGTGGTGGTCGATGTCCACCAGCAGCGGTGCACGGGCCAGCGCGGCTTTGGTTTGGTCGCCCACCCGCTCATGCGTGGCGGTGTCCAGGGCCACGGCAACGTCGATTTCAAAATCCGCATAAGGCGGGGTCAGCACCGTGACTGTCTCCGGGAGGAAGGTCAGGTTCAGCGGAACGCCGTCTTCCAGCAAGGCATAGACGGTTTTGCCCATGGCGCGCAGGCTGAGGGCAAGCCCCAGAACTGAGCCGACGGCATCACCGTCCGGCCGGACATGCGCGGCAATGGCGATGCGGTCTGCCTGACGCAGGACATCGGCGATTTCGCTGAGGGGGGTGATGAGGTTGGACATTTGGGCGGGTATTCACAAAGCACTCCGCACGAAAGCTGCAAGGAAAGATTCCACTGCCAGCCGGGACAAAGGGCCGGGAAAACCGTCTCGCCTCCCGAGCCCTCCGGAAGGCAGGAAGACGTCCTATGGAAGTTACCGAAGGGCGGGGCTTGACTGCCTCCGGCCTCTCCCCGCCCATGATTTTTCGCCCCCTCTTGAGCTTTCTCCTTCTCCTGGCGTCTCCGGTCCCTGCCGAAACGGTCTCCGTGCCGGTTTCCGATCAAGGATGGAGCATTGAGATGGACGCACCGGCCTTTGAGAAGAAAAGCGGGAGCGACCAAGGGCCTAACTATGTTTACAACGCGAACAGCGGCCGCTTCAACCTGTCTTTCTTTGTCGAACCCAAGGCAGGCGGCAACAGCCACAGGGAATGCTTTGAGCACTACTGGCCCATGGCCAGCCGCAACCCGCTGATTGACAAGTCCACCATCCGCATCAGCCATACAGACCGCTACTACCGGGTGGCCTATGACATCATCGTCCCGCCCAAACCTCCCTACGGCCCGCTGGCTCACCGGAATGTGAACTATTTCTTCGCGTTTGAAGACAAATGGGTGGACGTCCATATCTCCATCATCAAACCCGAAGCAGCAGATGCCAAACTTTTGGAAGCCTTCGACGAGGGGCTGAAGTATGGCCGCTAGCCGCGGAAAAGACATCCCGGCCGGGATGCGGAACGTTCCATTGTTTCGCGGCGGATTGATGCCATCTTTCCAGCCTCTGTACTGCACCTGATCTCTGTCTGTGAACTGGCTGGCCCATCTTTATCTTTCCGAACCCTGCCCTGCCTTCCGCATCGGCAATGTTCTGCCAGACCTGGTGAGGCTGCCTGATCTGGCCCCCCTTCCTGAAAAGTATCAGCGCGGCATCCGCCAGCACCTGCGCATCGATGCCTACACGGATTCTCACCCCGTGGTGCATCGCAGCATCCGGCGTCTGGGCCCGGACTTCCGCCGCTACGGCGGCATTCTGACGGACATGTTTTACGACCACTTTCTGTGCCGGCAGTGGTCGTCCTATTCCAGCCGTCCGCTGGGTGATTTCACCGCCGAGTTCTACTCAGATTTCAAAAGCCACCGCCATGAGCTGCCGCTGGATGCACTGCCGCCGCTGGAAGGCATGAGCCGCGGGGACTGGCTCGGGTCCTACGGCGACCTTGAAGCGCTGGAGGATACTCTGCGGCGGATCGGCAGGCGCTTTAAAAAGCCGGTCTTCCTGGCCGGGGCCATGCCGGTGCTGCTGCGCGAGTATGAACAGCTGGAGCAGGACTTCGCGGAGTTCTTCCCGGACTTGCAGCGGGAGGTTTCGCGAACAGGGTCACCTGCCTGACGGTCGATTGACAGCCATCCGTCACCTCAACACAGAAGGCCGGACTTGCCTTTCGCGACGAACTCATTCCTGCATGAAGACCGAAAAAGAAAAGATGCTGGCCGGGGAGCTCTACGACCCTTTGGACGCCCAACTGAGCGAAGGACGCGCACGCTGCCGTGACCTGTGTGTGGAACTCAACCAGACGCTGGAGCACGAAACGGACAAGCGGCGGGAAATGCTGGCGCGGCTCTTCGGCAAGGAGACCGATACCTGGCTGCAACCGCCCTTCTTCGCAGACTATGGAACCAACATTTCGTTAGGCCGGAAGGTCTTTTTCAACTTCAACTGCGTGGTGCTGGACGTCATGCAGGTAACCATCGGCGACTTCACCCTCTTCGGCCCGGCGGTGCAGATCTACACGGCCACGCATCCTCTGGATCCCGTGGTGCGCCGGCAGGGGCTGGAATTTGCCAAACCGGTGAACATCGGCTCCGATGTATGGGTAGGCGGCGGGGCCGTCATCTGCCCCGGGGTGACCATTGGCGACCGCTCCGTGATCGGCGCAGGCAGCGTGGTGACAAGAGACATCCCACCGGATGTCTTCGCCGCCGGCAATCCCTGCCGGGTCATCCGCCCGCTGGTCCACGGAGAGGACAAAGGTGCAGTCTAATATTTTTCACCCCCTAATCAGATGACGGCTCAGACAAAGCCAGTCATGCTCTGATCCATAGAAGGCGATTTCCAATCCTACGCGCCGTTCAAACACCAACAGCCAGTCCAACCTTTCTGTTGCCACCACTATTTGAACGATAGGGTCGTCAGATGTCTCGCCTGTCTGCAACCAGGATAATGTGCCCTTGGTAAATCTTTGCCAGTCATCAATCTCATGAGGCCAAACGATCATATCAAAGCAACAATCCGGCTCCATCACACCAAATGTCCAGAAAGGTTCCCCCTTTCGCCATTCTTGAAATGCGGACATGAGCGCATCAACGCCTCCCTCCCATAGTTTAACTTCGGGTCTTGTCGGCTCGATGAGTTCGCCAATCAGATTACCTGTGTTTTTTTTCTCAAACAAAAGATGCTTGGGGCCAATTTTCGCAGGGTCCAAATAATTTCCATCCAACAATCTCTGACTTAACACTGAT
>DASWXG010000293.1:0-6793 GCA_036405615.1 Prosthecobacter sp.
CTGCCAGCAGGCGGGCCGCCGCCGCATCGCGCGCCTTGCGCACCACGGGCAGCAGGGCTTTCAATTCCACAGGGCCGACCTGGGCGAACAAGGGGGCAATCTCCGTGACCTTTTCCTTCGGCAACGCTGCCGCCGCCATCATGCCCGCCGCCTGAATGCGCGCGGCAGGTGAGGCGGAAGCATCCGAAAGAACCTTTTTGACGAGATCAAAGCTGCTGCCCTCCAGGCGGACATTGCGAACGGCATCCAGAGCCTTGAGGCGGATGGTCAGAGGAAGCTCCTCGCGGGCGGCAAGGGCCTGCAAAGCCCCGTCCAGTGAGGGGGACCGGAGTTTCTTGAGGACGTCCAGCAAGAGAGGCGACGGCGAAACGCCAAGCTGATGCGAGAGCAGCGGCAACCACTCCTGCTGCACAGGCAGGCTCGTTTGTCCGGCCAGAATGCGCAGGGCACACTGATGCCAGCCCCGGTCAGGCTGCTGAAGCAAACGCGTGATCAAAGACCGTGCTTCCGGCTGGTCAAGGCAGGCCGGAAGCAAGGTTTCCAACTGGGCCATGAGCACCGGACGGCGTTTTTCCAACAAGGCCTTCTCAATCCCCGAAACATCAGCAGCGGGTTTCAGTTGTTCCCCCAACCGCTGCATCACGTCCCGGGCAAGTTCGGGTTCTTGGGCGGCATAAGCCATGGCCGGCTTGAAGAAAGCTGGCTCAGACCTAACTGAGAATTCGACAACCCATTGGTTCCGGGTCTCGTCGCGCAAGCCGCACAGATCCGCGACGCGTAGCACCCGGGCTGCAAACTGCGGGCTCGCGAAAGACTCCTCCAAGGCTTTGTCCTGTGCAGCCTTGCCTTTCCGGGCAGCCTGATGACGCTGCAGGGCCTTCTGCACAAAAGCCTTGGCATCCGCCTGGAGTTTCAACTGGCGTACGCAGGCCAGAATGGCTGCATGCTCCAGCGCCGGGTCGGAAGCCCTAGCCAGCACAGCCGGAAGACTCTCCAAGTCAATGTCCGTAGCTGCGCCCCGGGCCAGTTCTTCCAGAGCCTTCCGCTTCTCATGGAGGTCAGAGGAATCCAATGAAGGAACCTTTGCTCCCGTCATGACGGGTTGAGCCTCCGTCTTCGGCTGCAAAGGCCGGATGCGGTAGACACATCCCAGCATGTCCGGTTTGGCCATGAGGGAGGCAGGACAGCCGATGCGGAACCATCCGCCGGTGTTCAACACCAGCAAGGAGCCGTCACGGTCCTCAATCACATCCGTAAGATGCACATCCGGATCCTGGATCTTCAGGAACTCGTTTTCGGCCGCCTTAAAAGTGGAACCTTCCGGCGTGAGTTCCATCCGCACAAGACGCTGGGTGTTGAAGTGGGTGATGTAAAGATGCAGCCGGTTGGAGATACCGCCCTCATAGCGCCCCAGGCTGCAGCCGCTGACAGCCACATGGCCGAAATTATGGATCACGGGCATCACATCCAGCGTGCGCGGCAGACCGGCAATCGCCTGCATCTGGTCCGCCCATTCATACACACCGCCGTAGAGCCAGTGCATAAGGGTATCACCACGCGGGTTGCTGTAGTAAAGATTGCAGGTGCCGAGCAGATCCCCTCCCGGGTTGATGGCAAGACCGGTGGGATTGTCCGCGCATCCGAGTGAATGCCATTGCACATCGCTGCCATCCGGGCGGCAGGACCAGATGCCGCTGGCTTTGCCTTCATGAACAACGGTTCCTTCCTTGCCCACCACACGGTGCCCTTTGCGACCGTGACACCAGTAAAGGCGACCGTTGGGATGAACCTTGGGACCATGGACATCTGCGGCATTCCCGGTGTAGTCAAACCCCGAAACAATCATTTCCCGTTCGTCTGCGACACCGTCATTGTTGGTATCGGTCAGTTTCCACAGGCCAGGCGGGCTGCACACATAAAGGCTGCCGTTCAGCCAGGCAGCTCCCTGAGGAAAAGTCATGTTGTCCGCGAAGACCGTGCTGCGGTCATACTTGCCGTCCTGGTCCGCATCCTCCAGCAGCACGACACGGTTGGGCGGCTTTTTCTCCAGTTGTTCCTTATTCCAGTTCACGCCCACGGCATCCCCGATGAACAGGCGTCCTCGGTCGTCTACACACCCCATGATGGGGTGCACCACCAGAGGTGCCGCGGCCGCAACTTCCAGAGTGTAACCTTCCGGCAATGAATGGACGGGCACAGTCGGCAGTTCCCCTTTTCGCGCTACCACCGTTTCCCGCAATGCTGCGGACGGGATCTGGTCTCCCTTGTCAGGGGGCAGATCGGCAGCTCGCAGGCCGGCACTACAGGCCAGCGAAACAGTCAGCAGAACGAAGGGGTACTTGGGTGGCATGAAGGAAATCACGCACCAGCACCGGCATTCCTGTCACCCGGCCTTCACAGCGTCACAACAGCACCAGTTCCTGCCATTTTTGAGAAGCCCGTAAAACCTCAGCCGTTGGCTCAGCGGCTCTTGGTCACCGTCGAGCTCAGCGCCTTGCGGTAGTTCATCACGCCCAGGGCGATGCACTCGGCCATGAACTTCTGGTAGGACTTGCTGCCGATCAGCGCGCCTTCCTTGGGGTTGGTCACGAAACCAGCCTCAAAAAGAATGCCGGGGCGTTTGCAGCCCGAGAGCACGGTCCACTGGGCGCGCTTCACGCCGCGATCGATCATGGAAAAACGCTGCCCGGCCAGGGTGATCCCCTGAGGGCTGCCATTGACAGCAGACAGCACCGAGGCATGAACAGCGGTCGCCAGGGCGATGTTGCAGGAGTCGTGCTGGTTGCCGGTCAGGCCGGAGTTGTAACCGCCGCCACGTTCCAGGCTGGCGGAAGCGCCTGCAGGCGTGAGGGCAAAGGTCTCGATGCCGGAGGCAGCAGAGCCGCCGGAGTTCAGGTGAATGCTGATGTAAATGCTGTTAGGCGTTGCGTTGGCAATCGCCGCACGGCCGCTGAGCGTGATGAAACGGTCTGTGTCACGGGTCAGCAAGACTTTGAAGCCGCGGCGGGTTAGAGATTCGCGAAGCTGCTGGGCAATGCTGAGGGCAAAGTCTTTTTCGAAACCATAGACCCCGCGCGCACCGGCATCATGACCGCCATGACCGGCATCAATGACCACCGTGTCGAAGTAATTGGAGTCATTGATGTATTGGGGGCGGACAATGGGGTCGATGAGCTTGCAGAGATCCAGGCGGGAAAACAGAGCGCGGCCGCCAGACTCCAGGACCGGGTAGCTGAGGATGAACTTGATGTTGTTGATCAGCAGTTCCTGGCTGCCGATGCTGGCCTTCATGATGAGGTTGTTGGAGCGCAGCCAGACGTGCTTGCCATCCACCTTGTAGGAGCTGAAGCGGTAAAACTGGTGCAGGCTTTCCCCCGTGATGTAGTCACGCCCGCCGACCTTCACGATCTGCCAGCCCGAGTTGGAGGGCAGCTTGGTGACGATCTCGGGAGCCGAGGGGGTGACGGCCTTGTGATCGTCTTTGTCGTTCTCAAACTCCCCTTCCCGGGTGCTGGGGGTGGTCACTTCCAAAGGCTTGGAAGCATCGCTGTCCTTTTTCGCTTCGGTCTTGGCGACCACCGGCTTGGATTCAGGCTCTGCGGCGGGTTTGGATTCCTTTTCTTTCGTCTCCGTTTTCGCTGGCGCCGTTTTTTTGGCGGCGGTGGAGGAAGATGACTTCTTGCTGCTGCCGGTGGAAGATTTGGAAGCCGTGGACTTGGAGGAACTTCCGCCCGACTTCGGCTTGATCGTGGTCACCTTCGGCTTCGGGCCGGGGGTGGCGGGTTTGGGTTTTTCTTCGGCAACAGGCGGCGGTGGAGGGGCTGGCGGGGCCTCTTTCTTTTTACCAAAGGGATTCAGCACCCGTCCGATGAAGCCTGGCTTGTCTTCTCCCCCTGGGCTGTTCACATCCGCCCGGGCGGTCGCGGTGAATGCGATGGCCGTCAGCACCAGCAAAACTGGGCGGGAGGAGCGGGAATGTGCAGGCAAAACGAATCTCATGGAAAATCTGTATGGCGTATGCAGCGCGGACCAACCGCCCGAGGAACGAAGGCGCAAGCCGCAGTACTAGGCAATTTCAAGCGTTTGGCAAACCGGATGTCACCAAGGTATGTGATCTGGGCTTTATCCGCGTTGACAGAGACGGGGTGATTCATGTGTTCTTACACGATGCGTTTCACCCTCCTCGCGTGCCTTTTTGTCAGCGCCCTGCCCGCCTTTGCTCAACAAAAGGCCAAAAAAGTTTCCACCCCGCCCAAAGCCCCCGAAATTCCCGCCAACACTCCCTGGGGAGATTTCGTGGAGAAGGATTTTCCCTTCTTCAGCAGCGTGCTTGACTGCCGTGAGCTGGGAGAGGGCTTTCCCAAGGATAATCTCACCCCGCGAGGCCTGGTTTTGAACCTGGGGAGCAATGTCTGGGCCTGCTATGACACGGATCTGCTGCGAATTTCCGCCATCTGGCAGGGGGAGGCAGGGAAACCGCCAGTGACCCCGGATGCTCTGGCTCCAGGTTCCTACCATGTCGCCGGACAAAAGACCAAGGATGGGCAGGAATATCTGCCCAAGCCTGTGGGCAAGATGTTGCTGGTCAACGGCATCTACCCTGGCTGGCAGACTGGCGAAGTGCCTTCCTTTGCAGATCCCCGTTCCCCCTCCGCGAGCAAAGAGGAAGTCGGCCGCGGTTCGCTGGGCGCTCACAAACCCCGCCTGTTAAAAATCAGCCCCACCCAGGACGGAGTCGAGATGAATCTGGCTCTGACCGACAAGGTCAAAGCCGCGTGCCTGATGGTTAACGCCCAGAACGGCCTGTTTAACCAAACCTGGGAGATCACACCCCACTCAGAGCCCCTGATCCTTCAGGTGGGGCAGGTTCCGGCCTTCAAGACCTTCAAAGAAGACAGTGAAAGCTTCGAGGCACACCTCCTTGGCCAGACATCCGGGGAAGACCAGTTTCTGACGGCCCGCATTTCCACCATCAACGGGAACAAGGCCACTCTCCGGCGCACGGATTCCAACCAGTTGTGGATTCATTTGCCTCCTTCGCCAGAGGGCCATGCCTTTAACCTCTTTTTCATGGCGGGCCATCCAGAACGTCTGAAAGCCAGGGACGAGTCCCAAGCCGGAGCCGGGAAGCAGCTGTTCTGGCCCCAGCCTGTCTCCACCCAAGGCGTTCTTTCCAAAACCCCGGATGCCTATGTGGTGGATGAGATTCCCCTGCCCGTGCCCAATCCCTGGAAGCGCAACGTGCGCCTGGCTGATACCGCTTTCCTGAACGACCAGGGCGATGCCGCCGCCGTGACCTTTGACGGTGATGTCTGGCTGGTTTCCGGACTGAAGGGCGACCTCGAAAAAGTCACCTGGAAGCGTTTTGCCTCCGGCCTGCATGAACCGATGAGCATCGTCCATCGCAAGGGTGAGCTGTTTGTCTTTGACCGCAACGGCATCTGGAAACTGGTGGACAGCGACAAGAACCAGGAGGCGGACCGCTATGAAATGTTCTGCAACCTTTTCGCCCAGACGGCGGAGACCCGCGAGTTCCCCAACTCGATGAAACTGGGCCCTGATGGCAGCCTTTACATCTCCAAAGGAGGCCAGGAAGGCACCACCTATGGCAAGCACAACGGCACCGTCCTCAAGGTCGCCCCGGATGGCAAATCCTTTGAGGTGATCGGCCATGGTCTGCGCCAGCCATTCATCGGAGTACATCCGGAAACCGGCCTCGTCACCGCCAGTGATCAGCAAGGCAACTACGTGCCTTCGACGCCGATCCAAATCATCGAAAAAAACCAGTTTTACGGGCACCTTCCCACCATCGCCCCGCCAGAGAAATACTCTGAACCCATTGCCGAACCGCTGGTCTGGATCCCGCACCCGGTAAACCCGAGCGGCGCGACGCAGACCTGGCTCGTCGGCAGCAGCAAAATGGGTCCGGTGAACGGTGAGATGATCCACGTGGGATACAACCGGCCTGAGCTTTTCCGCGTGCTGATGAACAACCGTTTTTCCAAGCCGCAGGCAGCGGTGATGAGCTTCAGCCGCGACTTTGATTTCGGGCCGCTCAACGCCACGGTGAATCCTGCCGACGGACAGCTCTATGTCGTCGGCTTCCAGGTTTGGGGCACCACGGCCAAGAAACTCAGCGGCCTGACCCGTCTACGCTACACGGACAAACCACGAGTACTCCTGAAAGAGGTGACCCCCACAGACAAGGGGCTGCTGCTGCGCTTCAACGCCAGGCTCAATGAGAAAATAGCCACAGATGCGGCCAACTACAACGCCGAGCGCTGGAACTACAAACGCACGCACGACTACGGCTCCCCCCACCTGAAGCTGGATGGCAGCACCGGCCAGGAATGGGTGACGCCCAGCAGCGCGTATCTGAGCCAAGACGGCATGAGCGTCTTTGTCGGCATCCCGGACATGAAAGCCGGCGTGCACCAGATGCGCATCGGCTGGGGGCTGGAGAGCGCAGACGGGCTGCCCGCCGCGAACACCGCCTACTTCAGCCCTTGGGAGCTGGCAAAGTTTGACCCTGCCAAAGAAGGCTTTGGCAACATCACGGTGGACCTCACCCCGCGTCAGAAAGCGGCTGTGGTCCTGGCCAAACCTACGGTGGAAGAAGGAGCCAAGCTCTATCAGATGATCGGCTGCATGGCCTGCCACAGCATTGACGGCAGCACTGTGGGCAAAGTAGGCCCCAGCTGGAAAGGCATCTACGGCACCGACCGCGTGCTGGCGAAAGGCGGCAAGACCGCCGTCGCCGATGAAGCCTACCTTCGCGAATCCATCACCAATC
>DASWXG010000294.1:0-4697 GCA_036405615.1 Prosthecobacter sp.
TGTAACCTCCGTCCACCACCATTTCATGGCCGGTGATGAAGCTGCCCGCGCCGTTGGCGGCCAGCAGAAGGGCGGCGGCAACGAGTTCGCCTGCATTGCCGAAACGGTTCATCGGCGTGTGGCCCATGATTTTGGCGACACGGTCAGGGGTCAGCACCTTTTTGTTCTGTTCAGCCGGGAAGAAGCCGGGAACGAGGGTGTTGACGCGGATGCCCAGGGGAGCCCATTCACGAGCCAGGTTTTTGCTCAGGTTGTGCACGGCACCTTTGGACATGCTGTAGGTGAACACACGGCTCAGCGGCAGCAGGCCGGACATGGAGCCGAGATTGATGATGGAGGCTGGCACTTTCTGGTCCACGAAGTATTTGCCGAAGACCTGGCAGGCCAGGAAAACACCCTTGGTGTTGATGCCCATGATGCGGTCATACTCGTCTTCCGAGATGTCGAGGAAAGGGGTGGCGGAGTTGACCCCGGCACCGTTGACCAGAATCTGGCAGCCGCCGGAGCGCTCGATGACCTGGTCCAGCAGAAGCTGCAAATCGGCTTTGCGGGAGGCGTCAGCACTCACGAAGTATCCCTGACCTCCTGCGGCGTGGATGGCTTCCAGGCGCTTTTCAGCCTTGGCGGGATCACGGCCGACAAGCACCACCTCGGCGCCTGCGCTGGCATAACCTTCGGCGATGGCACCGCAAAGCTCGCCGGTGCCGCCAATGACTACGGCCGTCTGATTCTGAAGGGAGAAGTGTTCAAAGATGGAAGACATGATGGGAAGGGAGGGCAGGGGAGTTAGAGCAAGGGTTCCGCCGATGTCGAATGAAGACTCGTACAAAGCAACCTCCCTCCGTGCAGACTGCCTTGCGTGGCATGGATGGTGCTTTCCCGACCCCGTGTGGAACTCACCCGATTCATCCCCGCCTCCGCCTGCCGTCCACCGCAAGTGACTGCCAGGATCTACGACCCGGCCCTGCTGGCCTCAGCCCGGACATTTCCCCTGGTGCAGGCCGGATTCTCCCAGCGCTTCACCCGTGAGGTGGACTATGCGGAGCACTATGCCCGCAAGTTGGCGGAGATGCTGGGGCTGCGCCAGCTGGAGATGGGAGTCGTGGAGGATGGTGAAGGCCAGACTGCTTTCCATGCAACCCCCACCGGCTGGCAAGGTGTGGTGAGCTGCAACCGCCGCTCGATAAAACAGGTGCGCGAGACCGTGTGGCCGGGCTGACCTATCCACCCTCCCTCAAATGAATGCGAATCCCCTGATTTGTGCCCTTTCCGCTTTGCAGGGCCTGGATGGCGTGGCTGGTGTCATGCTGTTCGACGGCCGGCAGACCTTTCACAAGAAAATGCCATTTTCAGATGAGCAGGTCGTCGGACTCATGGGCGTGCTGGATCAAATGCTGGAAGGTTACCGCGAGGTGCGGCGGCATATGCGCCAGATCTATTTGGCGTTTGAAGGCGCTGCTCTGCTGGTGCTGGTCCGTGAAAAAGCGGTTCTCGTATTTTTGCTGGAGTCCCGTGCGGATGCGGACAGGGCGGTTCGCGAGGCAGATATCCTCCTGAACGAGCATGTCCACCTGCTCGCCCAGCTGCCGCTGAACCCGGAAGCCTCCTGGGGCTGAGCAAGCCGCCCGGGCAAGGTTACTGAAGAGGCGGTCTAACCACTGTTGGTTTTGAGTCCGGTGGTCAGCCAGATTTCCGGGCTTTGGGGGCGCGTGGTGCGCCTATTTGGGGATTCAAATCGGTATTAGAAATGGTAGTTTAATCCATCTAATGTGAGGTTGCTTTTTGCACTAAAAGGGGGTCGGAAATCATGCAAAATTCGGTAAAAATCGGAAGGGAATAAGAAACGCTGGACGACGCTCCCACCCTGATAACATCAGTGTTTTTGTGACTATTCCGGCACTTCCTGATACTGGAACCGTGGGTTTGATCGTGATTTACCTGGATTGGCACACTTCATGGTGTTCTATGTAAAATCCCCCCCCGATTCTATGACTGAAAACGACATTGTTGAAAAGTATACCCGTATCGTCAAAACGACCCTCGGCCAGTGGGTCCAGGCGATGGTGGTCAAGGAGCCGCTTTCCAAAGCTCCCGTGATCACTTGGAAAGGCATCGGCCGGATGCTGCCCGTTCGTGCTCTGCCGGAAAATGTGGAACAAGCCCGCCGTGCGGTGCTGAAAGACCGCCGTTTCTTCCGCCAGTGCGAACAGTGTGGCGAAATCCGTCCAGTCTCCCTCATCCAGGATTCTGGCGTCTGTGTGGACTGCGAAAGGCCCGCCTCCACCGCAGCTCCCAAACGGGAGAAGTCGCTGGCTGCCTGAGTTCGCATCTTCAGTCTTCCGTCTGCTTCCCGTGCCGGTTCCGGTCCGGGAGCAGGCAGAGACCTGAGGGGCCTCAGCGGCGCCGCCGACGTAGCCAGACGAGGCAGGCGCCCATCAGCAGCAGACATGCACGGCCGGGTTCCGGCACCACAACGATGACGGCATACAGGCCGTTCTGGTCAAAGTCATAACTCCACTTCAAAGTGGACGGCAGGTTGATCTCGCTGGAGGTGACCTGGCCAAAGTTCACGGAGGGAAGACCTCCGGTAAGGCCGCTCCAGTCAATGAGCAGCCAGCGGTTGCCTTCCTGGAAATCTCCGGGTGAAGTCAGGAGGCTGCCTTCGCCTAACGAAAGGTGTAACGTGCCGCCCAGGCTGATGTCGCCTCCGGCTGCTTGCAGGATGCTGAGGCGGTCTGATGAGCCTGCGACAGAGCTGTTGTCTCCCGCATTGGTGAACAGGTCAAAATTCAACGTTCCGGTGGAAACCAGGCCGCCGGTGGTACCGCCGAGATCCAGGGTGAGGACCCCTGCAGTCGCTCCGCCTACGTTGCCCGGCTTGAGGGTGCCTTCATTCAGAACACCCGCGCTGCCCAGCGGAGCCAGACGTCCGGTACCGCTGAGGGTGCCAGCGGATGAAATGCTGAGACTTCCCGCACCGGTGGCGGAGCCGCTGCTGTTCCCCGCAAAAAGGCCCCCCTGCTGAATGGTGGTGCTGCCGGTGTAGGTATTGGCTCCCAAAAGACGCAGGGTGCCCGTCCCGGTTTTGGTGAAGGCTGCGCTGCCGGGAGAAGTGCCGTCCACCACTTGCGAGTTCACTGTGGCGGAGCGTCCGGCGGTGACGTTGAAGTTGCGGCTGCCTGCGCCATTCAGAGTGAGGTTGACGTTGGTAACGGTGAGATCTGTGACGGCATCGTAGTTTTCCACGGTGCCGGAGTTCCAGTTGAACACTGCACTGCCCCGTGGCGAGGTGCCGCGCTGAAGGGTGGCTGCCTGGAGCGTGCCACCGCTGAGATTGAAGGTGCCATTGGCAAGGCCCGCACCGTTGTTCGTTCCGCTGCGCTGGGAGAAGGTCAGCGTGCCGGCTTTGACCGTCCCCGGACCGGAGAGGGTGAAGATACCGTTGGCCTGATAGGTCTCGATGGTGGAGTTGTTGGTCAGTTCACCAAGCACGATGCTGGTGGCATCCAGCGTGCCCGCGTTCATGAGGAAGGTGGCTGTGGTGTTGGAGGCCTGAGTGCCGGAGTTGTCATTCTGGCCAAGGGTGAGCGTGCTGAGAAGGGCATCCACGCTGCCGCCGCTGAGATCCACCAGAGCATCCGTGGCGACCGCGCCGCTCTGCCCCCGGCCCACCAGCAGGGAGGCACGCCCGGTGCCGTTGGTGGCGCGGATCTGCAGGCTGCCGGTGGTGATGCCGCTGGCAAACTGCAGACGCGCATCGCTCTTGTAGCTGCCGACGGTGATGGCACTGGCAAACACACTGTTGGTCTGGCCAAGGTTGACCGTGGACAGGTTTCGCCCGGCGACATTGCCCGAGGTGACAGAGGCGATGCCGAGCGACTTTGCTTTGATGACATTGTTCTGGGCGAGATGGACGGTGACGCTGTTGCTGGCGGCGTTGTTCTGGGCACCCCAGGTGATGTCGGAGTTGATGCTGTCGAAAGTGAAACTGCCGAGTCCGGTCATGTTCAGCACGGTGGCGGTGCTGGCGGTGCCGCCGCCGATGTTCCAGTTAGGCCCGCCGCTGAGGATGAGGCTGCCGGCGCCTTGCACCGTGCCCGTGACATTGACGGCCACATTGAGGGCGGAGATCGTTTCGGTGTTTCCCTGGACATCCAGCAAGGCATTGCCGGTGAACTGAAGGCTGGCCGTGTTGGAGATGGCCTCGTTGCCTGTGGTGCGCAGTGTGCCCGCCTCCAGGGCAATGCTGCCGGTGTGGGTGCTGCCGGTACCTCCCAGGACGAGAGTGCCTGCGCCCTGTTTGGTGAAGGCTGTCGTGGGAGCTGTGGTGCCGTTGACGATGGGACCGCTAATTGCGACGGTCCGGCCAGAGCCTGGGTTGAAAAGACGGCTGCCGCTGCCTTCCAGAGTCAGGGTGATGTCGCTGATGCTGAGGTCGGTGCTGGCATCGTAAGTTTCGATGCTGCCTCCGGACCAGCGAAGGATGCGGCTGACGCCGGTGGTGCCCGCGCCTGCCTGCAAGGTCTGGGCACGCAGCAGGCCGCTGGAGAAATTGAAAATGCCACCCACGGTGCCGAGGGTGCCGGTGTCCTGTTTGTCGGCAAAGATCAAGGTGCGGACCAGAAGGGTGCCGCCATTCAGTTCCAGGATGCCGGTGGGGCTGGCACCGGCTCCGGCGGCGGAGTTCAGGCTGCTGA
>DASWXG010000295.1:0-2430 GCA_036405615.1 Prosthecobacter sp.
AGCCGAAGGAACGGTACAACCTGGTTTCAGATCCCCGCCTGCCCTACACGACCCACGCCAAGAACCTGGTAGATACGGGTGCCTCCCTGACTGAGGGCGAGCAGTCCTCCTTCTTCAAACCCGCCGCGCAGCAGGCGCTGACCAGCGCGTTTGAACTTCTCGAAACGCTGGGGAAACCGGTGAACGTCCTCCGCGCCTACGAAATCCTCACGGACAGTTCCGCCATGGAGAAGGCCTTTGAAGAACTGCTGGATACAGACAGCACTCCGGAGCGTGTCAAACTGGCCAAATACTTCGACCAGACCTTCCTCAGCGCCAAGGCAGCCGAACAAAAAGAAGGTTTGGTCGGCACCCTGAAAGTGATGCTCGGTTTCTTCACCCACCCCGACATCGCTGAGGTGTTCTGTTCAGACCTGCCCAACACCATTGACATCACGGATGTGGACAAAGGCCGCATCTTCTGCACCGCCCTGCCCCAGACCTTTCAGACGGAGCGGCGCTACATCAACACCTACATCAAGCTGCTGTTCTACACCCATGCGATGATGCGCTTCGACAAACCGAAGTCCGAACGCAAGGGCGAAAACCTGCTCATCGCCCTCATGGATGAGTTCCAGGCCCTGGCGACCGCCAGCGAAGACGGCATCTCCGACCACAACGTCATTGACCGTCTCCGCGCTGCCAACTGCTGCCTCATCCTTGGCATGCAGAGCGATGCCTCACTCTTCCCGGTGCTGGGCAAAGAAACCGCCCAGGTGCTCACGCTCAACTGCCGCTCGCGGATTGCCTTCCGTCAGCCGGATCCCGAAGGTGCCCAGGCGGTGGCTGAATTCATCGCCAAAGTGGAACAGAAAAAGGTCTCCAAGTCCTCCGGGTTCATGGGCAAGGACGCTAGCAAAACAGTTAACAAAGAGTGGGACTACGAGGTGCAGCCCGGCGAACTGATGAAGATGCCAGACGCGACCGCCTGGATCATCCACCCCTCCAAGAAAAAGGTCAAAATGCGCATCCCCGCCATGGATGGCGCGGGCAAGATTCCCGACTGGTGGAAGTGATTTCTCTGCCATGAATCCCTTTCCGCCGCATCCCCTTTCAAACAGCAATCTGCCATACCGCAATGAACGACCACATTGACTCCCAGTCCCTCGATTTTCGGGCCAACGGCGCCTTCAGCGCCAATGCTACATTTCGGGTCAGTTTTCCGGAAGCCATCGGCAATGCCCCCACCAACCAGGGCGTTGCCAAATATGACAAAGTCCCTGGAAACGTGGCGGAGAACAACAATCAGTTTCTGGCGCTGGATCCTGGTTCCGTGAGCGAAACAATGGAGGTCGTCAAGCCCTTGAACCTCATCAACCGTTCCGTGGCCACCAGCCGCGTCGCACAATCCCTGGGACTGGATTGCGTAGCCCAAGAAGCCTGCTGGATGGACCCGGATGGAAATCGCATGAACGTCAGTGCTTTCGTTGAAGGGCAGTCTTTGCTTGAAGTTGTCAATACCGACCAGGACAAGTTCACCATCAACCGGTCCTTCGACTTGAAAAATCCGGTGACCCAAAAAGGTCTCTATGACCTCGAAGCCCTGGACTATGTCATGGGCCAGGTGGACCGGCACAGCGGCAACATCGCCGTTTCTCCGGCGAGCGGCAAAGTGGCGGCGTTTGACAACGATCTCTGCCTGGGGCTGCAACCCATCGAAGACAGTTTAAGTGATACTGAGATCGCCCAGAAAGCCGTGGGCAGACCTCCGCTGTTTTATCACGACCAAACCGCCCGCCAGTTTGAGCAAATGAGCTCAGAGAAGCTGCGGACCATCCTCTCTTCCGTGGAATATGGTCACGAGGGCAGCAAGCTTGACCCCGTCGAAATTGACAACGCAGTTGTTCGCCTGGAAAACCTCAAAGCATCCATTCAGGAGGCCCGAAGCCAGGGACGGGTGGTACCGGAATTCCACGAGAGAACCTATGAGACCTCGCTGGCCCTGCAGAAGCAGCAGGCGCAGACGATGGACATGCGCCGGGAATGCGTCACCAGCTATTTGGGAAGATCGGCCGAAATGCTGGAGACTGCGCAAAAAATCAATCAACGGCAGGCCGCTAACAACCAGGAGATTACAGAAAGGATCGATCCCCCCCGGCAGCCAGGGATGCTGAGCCGGGCCGGACAAGAGGTGCAGGCCGCACAGCAGGCTTTGGCAGAGACCAAAGACCTCGTCCTCAGCAACCATGGCAAGGATGTCGAAAGGGCGCTGAAGGGTGTGAAAGATGCGCAGAAAGACATGGACGCTTGCCGCCAGGACGCCGCAAAGGCGCTGGGCAAACTCCCTGTCGCCGAAAGAGACCGCATGGCATTTGAACTTACCGATGCCAAAACAGCGGCCAAGGCGCTGCAATTCGGCCAGGACAACACCATGCGGCCCGCTCAGGCAGC
>DASWXG010000296.1:0-17022 GCA_036405615.1 Prosthecobacter sp.
TGTTCGGTGCGGGCAAAATGTTCCTGCCGCAGGTCGTCAAAAGCGCCCGCGTGATGAAGCAGAGCGTGGCCTATCTGCAGCCCTTCATGGAGGAGGAAAAGGCCGCGAACCCGAACCAGCGCAGCGCCGGCAAGATCGTCATCGCCACAGTCAAAGGCGACGTGCATGACATCGGCAAGAACATCGTGGGCATCGTCCTGGCCTGCAACGGGTTCGAGGTCACTGACATGGGGGTCATGGTCCCGTGCGACAAAATCCTCACCACCGCCCGCGAACTGGGTGCGGATGTCATCGGCCTCAGCGGTCTGATCACTCCGTCTCTGGATGAAATGGTGCACGTGGCCTCTGAAATGGAGCGCCTGGGCATGAAGCAGCCGCTGCTTATCGGTGGTGCCACGACCAGCGCTGCTCATACGGCCATCAAGATTGCCCCGCATTACAGCGGTACCATTGTACATGTGCTGGATGCCAGCCGCAGCGTGCCGGTCACAACCTCTCTGTTGAGCGACGACCAGCGCGAAGAGTTTATTCGCAACAACGAGGCGCGTCATGTCCGCCTGCGCGAGGAGTACGGCAAGAAGAAAGACCGCCAGCTTCTGAGTCTCGCCGATTCGCGTGACAAGGCCTACAAGTGTGACTGGGCCACCCAGGAGATCGCTACGCCATCCTTCACCGGCACCAAGGTTTACGAAGGGCCGGATCTTGTCACCACGCTGCGTCCGTTCATTGACTGGTCGCCCTTCTTCCATTCTTGGGAACTGCGTGGCCGCTGGAACTCGGCCGAGAGCCGCTTTAACTCCGCGCATGAAGATCCGGAGATGAAGGTGGAGGCCGATGAACAGGCCCTGAAGCTCTATAAGGATGCCAATGACCTGCTGGACCGCATCATTGCTGAGAAGCGTTTCCTGCCACGCGGCATGTTCGGCTTTTTCCCGGCCAACAGCATTGGCGATGACATCGAAGTTTATGCCGATGAATCGCGCAAGGATGTGCGCACCGTCTTCCATACCCTGCGCCAGCAGGTGATCAAGAAGGACAAGCCTAACTTTGCCTTGAGCGATTATGTTGCTCCCAAGGACAGCGGCCGTGCAGACTACATCGGCGGTTTTGCCATCGGCATCCACGGGGCGGATGAGTTTGCCAAGGAGTTCGAGGCTGCCCATGACCCCTACAGCGCCATCGTGGTGAAGGCCGTGGCCGACCGCCTGGCTGAAGCCGGTGCCGAATTCCTCCACCAGGAAGCCCGTTTCGCCTGGGGGTATGAAAAGCCCGGAGATCTGTCCAATGAGGAACTGATCAAGGAACGTTATCGTGGCATCCGGCCGGCTCCAGGCTACCCTGCGCAGCCTGACCATACGGAGAAACCCATCCTCTTTGATCTGCTCAACGCCACAAATCTCACCGGCGTAGAACTGACCGAAAGCATGGCCATGCACCCCGGCAGCGCCGTCAGCGGCCTCTACTTCAGCCATCCTGAGTCCAGCTACTTCGGCATCAGCGCGGTGGGCAAGGACCAGGTGGAAGACTACGCCACCCGCAAAGGCATGACCGTGGAGCAGGTGGAAAAATGGCTCGGCCCCTGGCTGGGTTATTGATGAAAAGTGATCCCGGGCCGCCTCGGCCCGGGTCTCCCAGGGCGGAAAAAGACAAACCTTGCTTCGCACCAGCGCGAAAAGCAGGCGGGAGTGCCTCCGGCAGGAAATAATTTTCGTCCAAAGCAGGCGATAGCTTGGCATGGCTAAGGCTGTTTGATAGACAGCGCTTATGTCCGACTCTGCCGACTTCTCACCCGCTGATGCTGTTTTGTCTGACAAGGAGGCCGTGGAATTGCTGGCCGGAGCCCGGGAACGGATTCTGGCGGAGGTCGGGAAAGTCATCGTCGGGCAGACCCAGGTGGTGGATGAAATGCTGATCGCCCTGCTGTCGGGCGGGCATTGTCTCATCACTGGCGCGCCGGGTTTGGCCAAAACACTTTTGGTTAAGACGGTGGCCGATGTCTTTGACCTCAGCTTTCACCGCATCCAGTTCACCCCGGACCTGATGCCTTCGGATATCACCGGTACGGAGATCCTGGAGGAGACGGCCGGGTCTCGGCAGCTTGTTTTTAAACCCGGCCCGGTATTCGCCAACATGATCCTGGCGGATGAAATCAACCGTACGCCGCCCAAGACCCAGGCCGCGCTGCTGGAAGCCATGCAGGAGCACCAGGTCACGGTGGCCGGGCGCAGCCTGCGTTTGCCCAAGCCTTTCTTTGTGCTGGCGACCCAGAACCCGATTGAAATGGAAGGCACCTATCCTTTGCCGGAAGCCCAGCTCGACCGTTTCATGCTCAACATCATCATTGACTACCTGAGCGAGGATGACGAAGTGGCCGTGGTCACCAAGACGACGGGGGATCGTGTCGAAGCCGTGCAGCGAATTTTCCACGGCGCTCAGCTCCAGGCCTTCCACCAGCTCGTCAAAAAAGTTCCCGTGGCGGAAGACGTCGCCCGTTATGCAGTCAGGCTGGCGGCCTCGTCACGCCCCGGGCGTGCCGGGGTGCCGGATTTTGTCAACGAGTGGGTCAGCTGGGGGGCAGGTACCCGTGCTTCTCAATGCCTTGTGCTTGGGGCGAAAACCCGCGCTCTGCTGCATGGCCGTGCTCATGTCACGGTGGACGATATTCGCGCCCTCGCGGCTCCTGTTCTGCGCCACCGGATCCTGGTTAACTATCGCGCTGAAGCTGAGGGCATCACCGTGGCCAAAATCATCGAACGGCTGGTGGCCCAAGCCCAATAGGCACTCCAGCAGACAGCCAAACATACCCCTATGAATTTCAAAGAATCGATCTCGCGCACGGCTCGGTGGCCGGGTGATTACTGGAAACCTGCTTCCTGATTTTTCACGGCCATGCCCACCGCGCTCGACACTGTCGCCCTGGCCCGCATCCGCTCTTTGGAACTGCGGGCCAAGGTCATTGTCGAGGGACTCTGGCGCGGGCTGCACCGCAGTCCCTATCACGGGTTCTCGGTCGAGTTCAGCGAATACCGTGCCTATGTTCAGGGGGATGATCCCCGGGCGATTGACTGGAAAGTGCTGGCCCGCAGTGACCGCACCTTCATCAAGAAGTTTGAGGATGAGACCAACCTCCGCTGCCAGCTGGTGGTGGATCACAGCCGTTCCATGAAGTTCGGGTCCGGGGCTCTCATCAAGGGTGACTATGCTGCCACCCTGGCTGCCACCCTCGCCTTGTTCCTCATGCAGCAGGGGGATGCTGTTGGCGTAACCACTTTTGGAAAAACGTTGCAAGAACATATTCCTGCCCGCAACCGGCCAGGCCATCTCCGGCGTCTGATGCTGGAGCTGGAAAAACCGTCTCCAGAGGGACTGACATCTCTGGATCTGAGCATTGGTCAACTGGCAGGGCTGCTGCGAAAGCGGGGAATGGTCTGCCTGGTGTCCGACCTGCTGGCCCCGGTGGAAAAGCTGGAGCAGCAACTGGCGCTGCTGGGGGCCATGGGGCATGACATGGTCATCTTTCATGTCATGGACCGCGCGGAAATCGAATTCAGCTTCGAAAAGGTCGCACATTTCCGGGACCTGGAGACCGGCCAGGAACGGTTTGTCGATCCAGGTTTGGCGCGTGAGGCTTATCTGCAGCGTTTCAATGCCCACCGGGATTTCATTCGCAAAGCCTGTGAGCACCAGGGCATCGAATATCATGAAGTGCCCACGGACCGGCCGGTGGAGGAGGTGCTGTTCAAATTCCTTTCCGCCCGCAGCCGGAAAAAAGGAGGGCTGCGCCGATGAATGCCGCCTTTCGTTTTTCATTTTTGAGCCTAACCGGATGCGTTGAGGCGCGTCTTACGAGACACCGGTCATGACCTGGCTTTTCCCACTCTACCTATTGGGCGCTGCGGCCGTTCTTGGCCCCATCCTGATGCATCTGCGGCGGCGCCCGCCCCAGGAGCGGCAGGACTTCGGTTCTCTCATGTTTTTGGACGCGCAGGTGCCCATGCCGGTGAGCAAAAGGCGGCTGGAACACTGGCTGCTGTTGTTGTTGCGCTGCCTTTTGCTGATCCTCCTGGCTCTGATGTTTGCCAGGCCTCTCTGGCGGGTGGAGCAAGCCGGAACGCCGGGGGAGGGAAAGGCCGTGATGGTCCTGCTGGATCGTAGCGCCTCCATGAGGAGGGGCGATCTCTGGCCAAAAGCTGTGGAAAAGGCGCTCGCTCATCTTGCAACGGCGGCACAGGACAGGGTGGCTGTGGCCGTGTTTGACCGGGCATGGACACCGGTTTGGACCTTCACAGAAGACCGGGAGTCAGCCGCCAGCCGGACGGCAGTGATCCGGCAACGCCTGGCTGAAATCTCCCCGGGCTGGGCCGGAACAGACATGGGACAGGCGCTTCTGGATGCGTCCGCCTCGCTCGGCAGCGAACCCGGTCTGACAGGAGTGTCCAAACGCATCGTGGTTATTTCGGATTTTCAGGAAGGCTCACGGTTGGATGCCCTACGCAGCCGTGTATGGCCCGAAACGGTATCGGTGGTGGCTGACCCCGTTGTTGTGGCGGATCTGAACAATCTCTCCCTGTCGTGGGTGGCTTCGGGGGGGGAAGAGCAGCTTATCGCCGGGAACCGCCCCACCGGGACCCGCCTGGGACGCGTGCGGGTGGTAAACAGCCGTGAATCCAAAGTGGAAGATTACACACTTGCCTGGGAGAAGGGCGGGGCAGAGGTCCTTTCCGGTCATCTGCCTGCAGGTGCCAGCCGGGTGCTCTCGGCGCCACCAGTGGCAGATGCGGTTCTTGCCAGGGTCGTGAAGGTGGGAGGAGATGTTTGGGACTTTGACAACCGGGTCTTTGTTGCACCTCCGCAACCCAGGCGGGTCCGTGTGGTTTTTGTGGGAGAAGAGAAGAGCCGCGAAGAAGCGGCGTCACCTTTGTATTATCTCAGCCGGGCTCTCCAACAGACCCCGGCCTTGTTGCCGGAGTTGGCGGTTGTGGCACCTTCAGCGTCCCGTCTTCCACCAGAAACGGACATGGTGTTTGTACCTGCAGGACCGCTGTCTGAACCCATGGTCAAAGGTCTTCGGGGCTGGCTGGAGGCGGGCGGAACTGCTGCGGTGGTTGCTGGCGAAGGCATGGGGCCGGCCCTCCGGACGCTCAGTGGCCAGAGCGTCACGGGTATCTCGCTGGCGGACGAAAAAAGCGGCGACTACCGGATGCTAGGGGAGGTGAAATCAGCTCATCCGCTCATGCGTCCCTTTGCCGATGAGCGGCTGCGTGACTTTACAAAACTCCGTTTCTGGAAACACCGCCGTCTGGAGCTGGCAAAAGGCGCTGAGGCGGTCCTGGAGGTGATTGCCCGTTTTGACAATGGTGCCCCGGCTCTTTTGTCGCAGCCTGTTGGAAAAGGGAGATTGATCATTCTGACCAGCGGCTGGCACCCGGCGGACAGCCAGCTTGCGCTCTCCACCAAATTTGTGCCTCTCCTCTATGGCTGGATGGAGGCGGCTGGATTTCGCAACGAAGAAGCCTCTTCGTTGTTGGTAGGAGATGCGCTCCCCCTGGAACCAGGAGAAGCGGCCGACATCATGAAACCCGACGGACAACGGTTGGCGGTGACCGCAGGCACAACAGTGCGGGCGGAGAGCGTGGGGTTTTATTCGGTCGGGGGAAAGCAGCCGCGCCAGATTGCTGTGAACCTGCCTCCGGAAGAAAGCCGTGTGGTGCCCCTGGATCCCGGGAAACTGCGGGAGTTCGGCGTGGTGCTGGATTCAGCCGTGGCGGCGCTTCCCGGCACAGGACTGGCTCTCGAAAAAGAGCGCCTGGCCGTGGGAGAGCAGGAAGGGCGGCAGCGGGCCTGGCTCTGGTTTCTGGCTGCGGCGCTCGGTGTGCTTGCCCTGGAAACCTGGCTGGCGGGAAGAATGCGTGAAGGGAGGGCTCTCGCAACGTAGTGATGAAAACGGCAGCACAGTCCCGTGAACACCGGCTGAAGGCAGGCTTCAGCAGGCGGCCTGCTGTCAGAACATTCCAACCTGGAAAGGTGCGCAGCCATGATTGAGCAGCAGATTCTCAGGGACAAATTCCTCGAAGCCCAGAAGGGGTGGCGTGCCGCCCGCATGCATGCATGCTTCTTAACGGTTTATTTGTTAGGCGCGGCCGTTTGTTTTGGTGTTGCATGGAAGGGGCATTCCCTCGGCTGGATGCCTCGCCCCGCCCCTTGGTGGCTTTTGCTCGCACCGGTGCCGGTCGCCGGGCTGCTGACCTGGCTGTACTCGCGCCGGGTGCGTCGGCGGCTGGTGGTCCGCACTCTGGAGACTCGCATGCCTGCCTTGAACGGTCTTCTTCTGACGGCGGAAGAACTGCTGACCAAGCACGAACTGAATGTCCTGGAGCAACGTGTGATCTCTCTGGCCACAGACCATGCCGCCAGCCATGACTGGGCCGCAGTGCTGACACACTCCCGGGGCCGGATGCTCCGGCGTCTGATGTTTTTGGGACTCCTACTGTGGATCTACGCCTTTGTCTCCATGAACCGGCAGTGGGGAACCAGCTCTCATGAAACAGTGGCCGCGGCCACTCTCGCCAAGACAGGGACTGCCACCCAATGGACTGCTGTGGTGACACCCGGGGATGTGGAACTGGAGAGAGGCTCCCGCCTGGTCGTGGAAGCCCGCTTTGACAGCGAGGTGCCTGCAGAAGCCTCCCTGGTGGTTCTTGAGCCAGATGGTGCTGAACGGGAGCGTGTCCCCATGCAACTGGCGGTGGACGGCCAGGTCTTTGGCGGCTTGATCTCCCGGGTGGACAAAGATGCCCGTTACCGGGTGGAGGCGGGGGCAGGCAAAACCAGCGACTACAGAATCACCACGTTTGTTTACCCGGTTCTGGAACGCTCGGATGTCAAAATCAAACCGCCTGCGTATGCGAAGCTGCCGGAAAAGGTGACCAAGAACACCCTCAAAGTTACGGCCATGGCTGGCAGTGATCTGGAGTTCACCTTCAAAGTGAACAAGCCGGTGAAGGATGCCGAACTGTTTGGCGAAGATAAAACGGTGATTCCTCTCAAAGCCAGCGCTGAGGATCCAACAGTATTGACCGGCAGCCTGAAGGCGGAGAAGTCGCAAAAATGGAGACTCCATCTGGTGGACGCCCAGGAGCGCGCCAACAAAAATCCGCCTTGGATCACCATTCAGGTTCTGGCCGATCAACTGGCCCGCATTGAAGTGGTTTTCCCCAAGCGCGACATTCAGGTTTCGTCCCTTCAGGAACTGCCAGTGGAAGCCCGGGTCTGGGATGATCTAAGTGTCACAAAAAGCGGCGTCAGTTTCAGCATCGCGGGCAAGAACAAGGAAGTCACTTTCAACCATCCGGCCACTCCTCCGTCGAAAAAGCAGGAGGTGAAGGAACTGCTGGCTCTGGAACCTGAAGAGGCGAGGCCACGGCAGCTCATCAGTTATCATTTCTGGGCGGAAGACCGGGGGCCTCAGGGGGAGGTGCGGCGGGCCATGAGCGACATGTTCTTTGCCGAAGTGCGGCACTTTGAAGATATCTTCCGGGAAGCCGAGGCCCCTCCCGGTCAGCCGCAGGAAAAGGGAGCCGCAGACGAGCTGGGGGATCTTCAAAAGCAGGTGGTCAACGCCACCTGGCGGCTGATTCGCGAGGTCGGTGCGGGCCGGTCCATGGATGCTGCCAAGGCCGATGTGGAAGTTGTCCACCAGTCGCAGCAGGTGGTTTTGGAGAAGACCAAGGAAGCGATGGAAGAAGCCGAGGATGAGCAGTTTAAAACCTTCCTGACCGAAGCCTGGAAAAGCATGAAGGACGCTCTGGATCCTGTCGCACAAGCTTCGGCCGAAAAGAAACGCACGGCACTGAACCAGGCTCTCACCTTTGAGCAGAGCGCTCTGGAGTGGCTTCATCAGGCCCAGAGCCGGGAGCACCGGGTGATGCGCCAGAACCAGCCTTCGTCAGGCGCTCAAAAGCCGGGACAGAACCAGATCATGACGCTGGAGCTTAAGCAGGAAAAGCAGCGTTATGAAGAGGAGAAGCAGGCTTCACCAGAACAGACGGCGGAGCAGCAGGAGAACCTGCAAGTGCTCAACCGCCTCAAGGAACTGGCCCGTCGGCAGGAGGCCCTGGCGGAAAAAATGAAAGAGCTCCAGAAGCAAATGGAGAAAGCGAAAAGCGAAGAGGAAAAACAGGAGCTCGCCAGCCAGTTGAAGCGTCTGCAGGATGAGCAGCAGCAATTGCTGAAGGACGTGGATGATCTCAAGGAGCGCATGGAGACATCCGACAATGCCGCAAACATGGCGGAAGCTCGTGAGCAACTGGAGCAAACGCGGGAGCAGGTGCTGGACGCGGCGGAAAAGCTGAAGGAGCAGCAGCTTGCCGATGCAGCCAACTCCGCCACCCGGGCTCAGCGGGAACTGGAGAAGATGCAGGAGGACTTCAAAACCAAGACTGCCCAGCGCTTCAGCGAGGAGATGAAGCAACTGCGCCAGCAGGCCCGCGAGGTAGCGGACCGGCAGAAGAAAATCAGCGAGGGGTTGGAGAATCAGACCACCCCGGCGGATTCGCCAGACACATCCGCTTCACTGGAAAAGATGCTCAGCGGCAGCCAGGCAGCCCGTCAGATCGAAGAGCAAAAGGCCCGCGTTCAGGAATTGCTGGAAGGCATGCGGCGCATCAGCGAGCAGGCGGAGGGAAACAACCCGCTGCTTCACCGCCGCCTCTATGAGGCTGTCCGCGAGGCTCAGACTGGCGGCATTGAGGAAAACTTGGAAGAGGCGCGCATGCAGTCCCGCTATGGCAACCGTTCCGATGCCCAGGATGCCGAACGCAAAGCTGCGCAGGCCGTGGACCAGTTGAAGCAGGGAGTCGAAAAAGCAGCGGAGAGTGTTCTCGGCAGCGAGACAGAGGCTTTGCGGATGGCAAGGTCAGAACTCGACAAACTCATTGATGACGTCCGGAAGGAGGCCGCCGGAGGAACGGACGCGTCCAAGAGCCCAGGAGATGAAAAAAAGACCGCTGGTGAGCCGTCTGCCGGTGAAGGTCAGCCGGACCAGACGCGCCCGCCGGGTAACCTCGCTGAAGTTGGAGGCAAGAACCAGTCCGCAGAGTCCGAAGGCCGCCAGGGAGAGAAGCCGGGGAAGGGGCAAGGCGCTGCCTCCCAGCCCCAGCAGGAGGACGCTGCGGGAGCAGGAGAAAAAGCTGCCTCGGATGAATCGAAGCCCGGCAAAGGCAGCAAAGAGTCACCTTCTCCAGCAGGAGATTCCCCTGAAAGAGGAGGCCCAGGTCAGGGACAAGGCCAGCAGCCCGGCTCTGGTGCCCCAGAGTCCTCTCGCGGCAGCCAGCCACAGCAAACGGCCCAGGCTGGCGAAGGGCAAAGCTCCCCGCAAGGCCAAGGCTCTCCTGGGCAAAATCCCGGCGGAAAAGGCATGGAACAAGGTGAAGGACAAGGGCGGGGGCAAGCCGGTGGCCAGGCCCAGGAGCAGGCTGCTAACGGTGGACCGCAACCGGGTTCCACTGGACAGGGGCAGCAAGCCGGGGGCAATCCCGGAGCACCAAGCGGCGGAAGCCGGGCGCAGGGGCCAAGCGGCGGAGGCAGCCTCTCGGCCGGGACGGGTGGAGGTGATGACCGCAGACGTTCTCTGGCAGGGGGCTTCGCGGATGCTGGAGGTGGCCTGTTTTTTGATGAACCGGGAACGGAACAGCCAGACCGCGGCCCTCTGACAGGCGAAGGATACGGGCCATGGACAGACCGCCTGCGCAATGTGGAGGAACTGCTCAGCCAGCCGGAGTTGCGCAATGAAGCTGCCAAGGTGCTGGACAATGCGCGGTCTTTCCGTGCGGATCATCAGCGTAACAATCTGGCCCCGCAGGCGGACCACCTTGAGATGCGCATCACGCAGCCGCTGGTGGAACTGCGCGACCGTGTCGCCGAGGAACTCGCCAAACGGGATAGCGGCAACCCCATGGTACCGGTGGACCGGGATCCTGTGCCGCCCGCTTTCAGAGATCTGGTGAAACGTTATTACAAGGAGCTGGGAAATGGTAACTGAGGCACGATCATCACCATCATCATCGCAGGATCGGCGTGCCGGAAGGGCATGGCTTGTGAGCAGCCTGAACCGGGAGGCCTCCTGCCTGTGACTTCATTGGTCTTCCAGCATCCGGAGAGGCTTTGGCTCGTCTGGGTCTCCCTGGGTATCGCGGTGGTTATCCTGGCAGTCGGGTATCGCAGATCGCCGTTGCGAGATGCCTCGCGGTGGCTTGCCCCGGCCTGTAAAGTCGCTGCCTGGACGCTGCTCGTTCTGTGCATCGCGGACCCTGTATGGTCCCGGAAGCAGCCGAGAACCGGGGAAAATGAAGTGGTGGTGGTGGCGGACAACAGTGCCTCGCTGGCAGTGGCTGAGAAGCCTGGCGAAACAACCCGGGCCGCGCGAATGAAACGCGCACTGGGCGAAAATCCCGCAGTGCCCCCTGCCTGGCTTGAGGAGCTCTCACGCATGTTCCGGGTGAAGACCCAGACGGTGGATGAACGGCTGCAGAATGTGGCAGATTTTTCCCAACTGGATTTCAAAGGCGGAGAGTCCGGGCTGAACAAGGCACTGGCCACACTCCGCAGCAGTGGTCCGGGAAGCAGGCTGGCCGCGGTTGTATTGGTGACGGATGGCAACCCCACAGACAAGGACAGCGTCTCAGAAATGTCCCCTGGCGTGCCCGTGTACCCGGTCCTTGTGGGTGATGACGTTCCGCAACCAGATCTCCGGATCGCCCAGTGGTCGGTCACTCAGACGGCGTTTGAAGATACACCTGTGACCATCACCGCACATGTGGCCGGCAGCGGTATGGCAGGCAAGGACGCGGTCGTCTGTGTGCTGGATGAAAAGGGCAAGGTGAGTGTTTCGGAGAAAGTCCGGATTTCTGGTGAAGATGTTCTTCAGACTGTGAGGCTGAAGGTGTCGGCAGTGAAGCCTGGGGTGTCCTTTTACCGTTTGGCGATCATGGACGCGGGTCTGGCGAACCAGGCGGAATCTGGAGAGTGGAAGAAGCTTGCGGCCGAGGCGGTGCTGGAGAACAACGAACGCCACATCGCCATTGACCGGGGGGCAGGTCCTTACCGGATCCTGTATGTCTCCGGCAGGCCTAACTGGGAGTATAAATTTCTCCGGCGCGCACTGGCTGGAGATTCGGAAGTGCAGATGCCCTCCCTGATCCGCATTGCCAAACGCGAGCCGAAGTTCGAATGGCGTGGAAGGACCGGCGAGACCAGCAACCCGCTGTTTCGCGGTTTTGGCCAGCAGGCGGAGGCCCAGCGCTATGATCAGCCTGTGCTCATCCGGTTGGGAACTCGAGATGCCAGTGAACTTGCGGATGGATTCCCCAAATCTGCCGAACAGCTTTTCGGCGAATACAGGGCTGTTATCATTGACGATCTTGAAGCGGAGTTTTTCTCCCAGGAGCAGATGAACCTGCTGGAACGTTTTGTCAGCGAACGGGGCGGTGCCCTGCTGATGCTGGGCGGGCAGGAGTGTTATCAGGCCGGGAAGTATGAGCACACCCCGTTAGGCCGCATGCTGCCTGTCTATTTGGACAGAATCGGCCAGGGTGCCGCGCTGACCGAGGGCCGTTTTAATCTGACAAGGGAAGGCTGGCTGGAGTCATGGACCCGGCTCAGGCCGGATCGCGAGGCGGATGAGCAGCGTCTGGCTCTGATGCCCGCCTTTCATGCGATCAACCGTGTCTTTTCCATCAAACCAGGGGCCAGTGTCCTGGCGACAGTGGGGGACGAAGGCAATTCGTCCACGCCGGCGCTGGCCGCGCATCGGTTTGGCGAAGGCCGGGTGGCTGCCGTGACAGTGGCCGACCTCTGGCGCTGGGGCATGAAGGACGAAGCCGCGGGCAAAGATCAGGAACGCGCCTGGCGCCAGTTGATGCGATGGCTGGTGGTGGATGTGCCGGACCGGGTTCAGTTTGCCGCAACATCGGAGGGCAGTCACGTCCGGCTGGAAATGCGGGCAAAGACCGCAGCGTTTGCTCCTTTGGATGATGCCATCGTCAAGATGGAGGTGGAAGATCCCTCGGGCAAAAAATCGACTCTGTATGCCGAGCCAAGCCTGAAGGAAGCTGGCTTGTTCGAGGCGGAGTTTTTCTCGTCGCTGCCCGGCCCCTACCGGGCCAAGGCTATCGTAGAACCTGCCGCAAGGGAGGCGGGAGCCCCCGGGGAGCCGCGCGCTGAGAAAGCCACCGGCTGGGTCCACGATCCGCTCGCCACAGAGTTCGCCTCCGCCCGCCCGGGGAGGGAATGGATGCAGCGTCTGGCCGCCGAAAGTGGCGGTGAGATGCTGGGGCTGGAAGACCTGAAGCGCCTGCCGGAACTGCTGAAAAACATCCGGGTGCCGGTGGAGGAAACCGTCACTTCGCCTGTCTGGCATACGCCCTGGTTCTTTGCCGCAGTGCTGGGGCTCTTGGGCACAGAGTGGCTGCTGCGGAGAAAAGGAGGCATGGCATGACGAAATATCATCATTGGCTAGTCTGGCTGCTCGTGGTTTTCTCTGGCATAGGCGCTTCAGCTCAAAGCGCCGACGACGCAGCGAAGCGGGATGTCGAGGTGCTGGTGGTCGCCGGCGCCAGCGGGGCTGACGAGTATGTCAAAGTCTTCGATGCCCAGGTCAGGCTCTGGCAGGAGGCTGGCGAGAAAGCCGGGGCCACAGTGAACGTCATCGGGCGTGACGAACGGCAGGATGATGCTTCGGCGCTTGAAGAAACCTTGAAAAAAGCCTCAGGCAAAGAGCAGGGGCTTTTCTGGCTGGTGTTGATCGGACACGGTACCTTTGATGGCCGCGAACCCAGGCTTAATCTCCGCGGGCCGGATCCCACGGCCCGCCAGCTCGGGGAATGGTTGAAGCCGGTAAAGAGGGAAATGGTGATCATCCAGGGAACCTCGGCCGCAGCCGGGTTTCTGCCCTTTCTGGGCGGCAAAAACCGGACGGTAGTGACAGCCACCAAAAGCGCGGACGAAATTTTTTATGCACGTTTCGGTGAGCATTTTGCCCCTGCCATAGCAGGAGGAGCTGAGGCGGACCTGAACCAGGACCGGCAGGTCTCTGTCCTGGAAGCGTTCCTCTTTGCCAGCCGCAAAACGGCCGAGTTTTATGAGAAGGCAGAACGCCTGGCCACTGAGCACGCTCTGTTGGATGACAATGGCGACGGCAAAGGAACCCGCGCAGAAGAGTTTGTGGAAAACAAACCCCCGGATCTCCAGTCAGACGGCAACCGCGCAGCGCAACTGGTCTTGGTACTGAGCGAGGAAGAGCGCAAACTTACTGAAACCCAAAGACAGAACCGGGACTCGCTGGAGCGAAAGCTGGAAGAGCTGAAAGCCCAGCGGGCGGCTCTCGGAGAGGAGGCTTATTACAGGGATCTGGAAAAGCTTCTCCGCCAGCTCGGGCAGGTGTATTCGCCGTAGCGGTGGCCGAGCTTTACGGCAGGTGTTTCAGTTCCGTGTCAAAGAGTTCCTGGGCCTGGGCTTCGCCCGCTGCGAAGTAGTTGGGCATTTCACGGCCTGAAAAGGTGGTTGGGCGGGAGTGTACGGTCCTTCTCTCCAGCACCTTTTTGCCGTGCATCTCCGCCAGCTTCAGCCTGTAGCGCTGCAATTGCTCGCTGGCGCATTCGTGCGCTTTGGCCGCCAGGTGGAACATGTTGAACGGAAAGATCCGGGGCGCAGGGCTCGCGGTGTGGGTGACGCGGTGCACCACAATGACATCAATGCCTTCATCTTCCAGCCAGGGGTCGATCGGTGCCTCATGCGCAACCCCTCCGTCATAACACATCATGTCCTGGTGGCGGATGGGGGCGAAGACGGTGGGGATGCAGCAACTGGCCACCATGATCCGCGCCAGCGGCCCGCTCTGGATGAAGTGGGTCGTGGCTGTCTGGAGATTGCTCACTGCCGCCATGTAGCGAGGCTGGGTGAGGGATTCGATATCCCGTTCGCCCACCAGTTTCTTCAGGTACTCCACCGCACCGTCGGTCTTGAAAGCCCCCATATCCGGCTCATAAAACGTGTTGCGGATGTAGTGGGTCAGCCACGGGGTGCGCCGGACGAACGAGCGGCGGAAGCGGTGGTCCAGCACAGCTTTGCGGATGACGTCAGGGGCCAGACCTGCCGCGTAGAGGCCTGCTGTGATGGCCCCTGCCGAGGAGCCGCCGACGGCGACAGGCCGGATTCCAAGATCATGCAGGCGGTTCATGAACCCGGCATGGGTGGCATAACCGAGAAAGGAGGAACCGAGGGAGATGGCGACGCGCGTTTTCAAGATTCAGTGGTGGTCGCGGCAAGCGGTGACTCGGAAGGGCGCTTGCCAGCGATGAAGAGCAGCCCTCCAAACAATCCCCAGACGACGCTCATCAGCCAGCCGGCCAGGGAAGCGGAAACGGCGGTGGCTTCAGGCAGCCCTGTCATCGTATGCACGAGGGTTTCAAACGTCTTTTCACGCACCCCCAGCCCGGAAACCGAGACGGGAAGGCCGGCTGCAACGTCCACGATGGGCATGGCTGCCATCACCTCCCGCAGAGGGGCCTCGCCACCTACGGCAAAGATGCCGCAGTAGAAGGAGAAGAACTGGGTAAAGAACAGCAGCACGGAAAGAACACAGGCGGCCAGGGAGCAGCCCCATGCACGGCGGATGGCATCGCAGGCCTGCGCAAAGCTTTTCAGCGGAGGCCAGCCCAGGATCTTCGGCCACTGTTTTTCACCCCAGCTGTACAGCCCCGGGGTAAAAGAAATGGCGGACAGGATGATGGCGATCATGGATCCCCCCATGAACCAGCCGAACCCTTTCACAATGGCTTGCACCTCCGGGCCGTAGCCCGCCAGCTGGTTGCGGAAGGCATAACCGCAAGTGAGGAAAAGAAAAGCCAGACCGACCATGCCAAGCATGTGGTCCAGCATGATGGAAACCATGATGGGCAGCTTTCTGGCACCGGGCCGCTGCATCAGGGCCAGGACGCGGTAGGCATCGCCCCCTACCGCACCGAGGGAGGTGATGTTGAAAAAATTGCTCACCACCGTTACCCGCAGCACTTCGCTGCCGGGCACCGGATGTTCCTGCCCCACCAGCAGCACCTGCCAGCGAAGGGCGCTAAACCAGGTGGAAAGGCCCACAGAAACCAGTCCGGCGAGGGTCCATCCCCAATGGGTGCCCATGGCCTTCAGGTGGGGCAGGATGGCCACCGTAAAGCGGTGCTCCCGGAAGATCATCCACAGCAGGGCTGTGGTGATGCCGATCTTCAGGAAAATAAGCAGGGCTGTTTTCATCCGCCCGAATGAGATCAGGCAAGGCCCGCCTCTTCAATCGCTTTTGCGATTGTGTCCACACTGTGGAGGATTTCCCGGGCCTTGTTCTGGTCGCCAATCTTCAGTTTGAAATGCTTTTCCAGGGCCACCACCAGCTGCAGGGCGTCCACGCTGTCCAGCCCGATGCCGTTCGGCCCAAAGAGAGGGGAGTCGTCAGCAATGTCTTCGACACTGACTTCCAGCATGAGTTCGCTGGCCATGACTTCTTTGATGCGTTGGCGTAGGTTCATTCGTGGGCAGGGGAATAAAGATAGAAAGGGGTAAGCAAGGATCAGACTAAGGCACCATCCAGTTTCAGCGAGGCGCCAGTCATATAGCTCGCCTCCACGCTGGCAAGAAAGAAAACCACTGCGGCGATTTCCTCCGGGCGTGCAAAACGCCGCATGGGGGTGTTGCGGCGCACCGCCTTGATCTGCTCGTCATCCCAACCGGCTGGCAGAGCGCCTTCGATGTGGCCGGGGCAGACAGCATTGACCGTGATGCCCATGCGCGCGGCCTCTTTGGCAAGGCTCTGGGTCAGGCCCAGAACACCGGCTTTGGCCGCTGCGTAGTTGGCCTGGCCGGCGGGGGAGTGGAGCGCGCTGAGAGATGCAATGTTGACAATGCGTCCCCAACGCTGGCGGATCATCGGCTGCAAAGCCGCCTGACAGCCGTGAAATACTGCATTCAGGTTCGCATCCAATACGCCTGCCCACTGCCCGGCTGACATATTGGCCAGCAGAGCGTCATCATGAAAGCCGGCATTGTTGACCAGGACAGAAAGCGGGCCGCTCAGAGATTCGATCTGACGGACGGTCTCTGCCCAGGAATCCGGCGACGTGATCTCCAGCGGGCACAGAAAGGCCCGATCTCCATAGGCTTCGACAACCGCCTGGGCCTTGTCCCTTCTCTCACGCACACCCAGAAAGACATGACACTCTGGATCGCGCTCCAAGAAGTACCGGGCCGTGGATTCTCCCAGAACTCCGTTGGCTCCGGTGATCAGGATGCGGCGAATGTCGGGCATGAAAAGGAAGGTGGATACGAAAACAGCGTCGGCGTGCCGACGCTGTTCGCGGTTGACGGGCTTTTTGGCCGTATGATCAGGCGGCTTCGGTAGACGCAGGTGCCTCAGCGGCTGCGGCTGGGGCAGGGGAGTGCGTGTCGCAATGCTCGGCCACAGGCTCGGTTTCTTCGACCTGGGCTGCGTCCTTCACGAACTGAAGGGCGGCTTCAAGCACGAGGTCTTCGCGCAGGCGGTCGATCGTTCCGTTCTTCTGGGCTTCAGACATGAACTTCTTGATCGGCTTCTTCTGGCGGGCTGCCATGTTGGCCAGAGTGTAGGTCAGCTGCTGGTCGCTGACGCTCAGGCCTTCCTTCTTGGCGATTTCGCCGAGGATGAAGCTGACCTTCACGCTTTGCTTTGCCTGGTTGGTGGCGCTGTTCAAGATCTCTTCCTGCTGCTTCACCAGCTCTTCCTGCGGCACGCCCTGCTGCATGGCACGCACGGCGATGTCGTTGGTGCGGCGCTGGGCTTCGCGATTGACGATCTCCTGGGGCAGATCGAATTCGACCTTCTCAAAGATGTGGGCGATCACCTGGTTGCCCTTCTCAGTCTCACGAGCCTGTTCGCGACGGCGGCGGACGGCTTCACGCACTTCGTTGCGGAGGGTTTCCTCGGTCAGGTCACCGCCGCCGATCTTC
>DASWXG010000297.1:0-3950 GCA_036405615.1 Prosthecobacter sp.
CTCCCGTTCTGGCCCGTACGCGGTCCGCCTTCCCAAGCCTTTCAGCGAGTTCGGTGTTCAGACTGTGGCGGATGCGCGTTTGCGGATTGGCCTTGGCAAAGGCATCAAGGCTTTCCTGGGGCACGCCGCTTAACATCAGCGACAGCTCTTTCAGGGCAGGCATCGGCGTGGACGGCAGGCTTTTCACTGGCGAACTCTGCGCATGCACCGCCTTCAGCCGACCCAGCCCTGCAAGCGCAGCCAGATCCAAGGGCTCAGGCCGGTCGTTGCTGAAGGTCAGGAACAGGTGGCTGGCCTCCAGCGTCTCCAGACTTTCCAGGTTCGTCAGCCACCGGCCATCGCCAAAATAGGAGGTATAGTTGCCGGACAGGGTTTTGAGCTGCCCAAAACTGCCCAGGACTTCCGCATTCCGGACCGTCTGTGTCATGGGCAGTGCCAGGAACTCCAGCGGCAGGTCTTTTAAAACGGCAAAGTCGAAAGACTCCGGCGAAGCGCCGCTGAGGTCGAGGTACTTCAGCTTTTTCAGCCTTTTGAAACCGCTCATGTCCTCGCACGACCATGACCCGCTCGGATCTACAACCAACGTCCTCAAATCTGCAGGGACCGGGGCCAACCGCTCCTGCATGGCACCTCTTTCCAGCCGTAGGCACACCCGCTCCAGGTCGAGCTTCGCCAGTTGTTTTTCGATTTCGTCAGACCAGGCGTTGACCGTCACCCCGCGCAAGGCCTTCAGTTCCACATCCCCCCATTGGGCGAGGGGATTGAGAATTTTTGGTGTGGCCTTGTAGCGGACTTCGAGGGGTAGCGATTCATCATATTGGGGGGTAATCGCACATGACACTGGCAGAAGCTTTCCTCCTGCAAGCACCCGGAAAACGATGTCATTCTCGACCTTGAACTCATAGTGCCCCGGTTCATCCACACAAAGAGTCTGGCCGCGGATGTAGATAACATCTCCAGGTATCAGCGGAGCGGTCTTTCCCGCTTTCACCACCGCCCGCGGCTCCAAAGGTTCTCCGTCCACCACAAAGGTGTAGCCGGTCTCATTCCCTGCCGCCAGCACCGCACCTGTGCAAACGAGCGAAAGAACAAAGCCTCCCAGAAAGGAAAAGATTTTCATCGGGGCCATGCTAGACCCAAGGCGATCCGCCTGTCCACGGCTGAGCCATTTTTTCGCCCCCCTGCAGAAGATTCCCCAAAATGGCCAGGGCGGAACTTTGACCCGTACCGGACAGCCTTGCCATGAATCCGCTGGACGGCGCAGAAACGAACCCGCATTCTCAGGCCCAGACTGTCTGGAGAACCCGTTTCCCCTTTTGCTCTTCCAAGCCATGAACAGCGAACCCCCTCCCTTTGGCGACCCGACAAACATCCGCCGTGAAAACGCTGCGGCGGTGAAAAAAGGCGTGGCGGTCGGCTGTGGCGGCTGCGCGTTCCTCATCGTCCTCGGCATCGGGTTCGTGGCTTCCATCTTCTTCGGCATCATGCTGCTCATGCGCGGCAGCGATGTCAGCCAGCTCAGCCTCCAGGCAGCGCAGAACTCCGAAGTGCTGAAACAGGAACTGGGCGAACCGATCCACATGGGCTGGTTCATCTTTGGCAGCATGCGCTCCTCCTCCGGGCAGGGTACCGCCAGCCTGGCCGTCCCGGTTTCCGGCCCCCAAGAAGGGGTGACGCTGCACACCACCGCCACCCAGCAAAATGGCGTCTGGCACCTGAACTCCGTCACCACCACCCTGCCCTCCGGCAAGGAATTCTCCCTGCCGGTGCCTGCGCTCCCACCCGTGGCCCAAGAAGCCAAGGCCCCCTGAGAGTACCGGGTTCATTTTGCACGATTTCGGGGCTGCCCGATGCCTTGCCCAGGGACGATGCGGGCCAAAGGGTCCGCTGGAAAGCCCACCTGAATTTTTCACAAGCGTACTGCACGCTCTGTGCTAGACATCTCACCCGCCCCACCCGGGCGGATTCACTTTACCTCCCCGCACCATGCCCAAAAAGACCATCCGCGACATCGAACTGAGCAACAAACGTGTCCTCGTCCGCGTGGACTTCAACGTGCCTCTCGAAGAGAAGGACGGCCAGATGGTGATCACCGACGCGACCCGCATCCAGGAAACCCTGCCGACCCTGAAGGCCCTGCTGGAAAAAGGGGCCAAGATCATCCTTTGCAGCCACCTGGGCCGCCCGAAAGGCCAGCGCGATCCCAAACAGTCCCTCGCCCCGGTGGCCCCTGCGCTTTCCGAGCTTCTGGGCGTGCCTGTGGAGTTCTCCGAGGAGACCACCGGCCCTGTCGCCAAGGCCAAGGTGGACGCCCTGCCAGCCGGCGGCGTGCTGCTGCTGGAGAACACCCGCTTCCATGCCGGTGAAGAGAAGAACGATGCCGAACTGGCCAAGGGCCTGGCTGAGCTGGCCGACGTGTTTGTGAACGACGCCTTCGGCTCCGCCCACCGCGCCCACAGCTCCACCGCTGGCGTGGCAGACTATCTCCCCGCCGTCTCCGGCCTGCTCATGGAAAAAGAGCTGACCTACCTGCATGACGAACTGGAAAACCCTGAGCGTCCGTTTGTGGTCATCCTCGGGGGTGCCAAGGTGAACGACAAGATCGAGGTCATCAACCGCCTGCTCGAGAAGGCCGACACCATCATCATCGGCGGCGGCATGGCCTACACCTTCCGCAAGATCGTCCAGGGTATCACCATCGGCAAAAGCCTCTACAAACCCGAGTGGGAGCCGATCGCCCAGGCCGCCATCGACAAGGCCAAGGAGCGCGGCGTGAAGCTGATGATCCCGGTGGACGCCATGATCACCGACGCCTTCGACTTCGACGCCAAGAAGCTGGGCAACACCAAGTACACCGGCGTCAACGAAAGCATCCCGGAAGGCTGGGAAGGCGTGGACATCGGCCCTGAGTCCGTGAAGCTGTTCTCCGAAGAAATCGCCAAGGCCAAGACCGTCATCTGGAACGGCCCCATGGGCGTGTTCGAGATCAAAGAGTCCTCCAAGGGCTCCTTCGACGTGGCCGAAGCCGTGGCCGCCAACTCCTCCGCCAAGACCATCATCGGTGGTGGCGACAGCGTGAAGGCTGTCAAGAAAGCCAAGCTGGCCGACAAGATGACCTTCATCTCCACCGGCGGCGGCGCCTCCCTGGAACTCCTGGAAGGCAAAGTCCTCCCAGGCGTGGCCTGCCTGCAGGAGAAGTAAGATCTCCGGTTTGCAATTGTTTGCAGTGGCTGGCGGTTGTTTGCGATGGTTTGCCTGAATCGAAATCACCCGCGCCGCCAGTCTCCTGCTCCCGAAACCATTGCAAACAACCGTCAACAATCGCAAACAACTGCCAACTCCCCCAATGATTTACTTCCGCAAACCCATCATCGCCGCCAACTGGAAGATGCACATGACGCCCCAGGAGACGGATGATTTCCTCCGCTCCTTCTCCCGTCTGGTGCCGGACAAGTGCCCCATCCAGATCGTGGTCGCTCCTCCCTTCGTCAGCCTGGCCAAAGCCCAGGAAGTGCTGCAGAACGCCCGCGAAGAAGTCGTGGAGCTGGCCGCCCAGAACATGAGCCAGCAGCCCGCCGGCGCCTTCACCGGCGAGATCAGCGCCCGCATGATCAAGGAGTGCGGCTGCCGCCACGTCATCCTCGGTCACAGCGAGCGCCGCAGCCTGTACGGTGAAACCAGCGCCATCGTCAACGCCAAGCTCCTGGCCGCCCTGGAAGCCCGTCTGCACCCCATTCTTTGCATCGGTGAAACTCTGGAAGAGCGCGACGGCGGCCTCATCGAGAAAGTTCTCGAGAGCCAGCTCCGCGAGTCCCTGGCCGAAGTCGGCGCCCGCCGCGTGCTGGATGTCGTCATCGCCTATGAGCCCGTCTGGGCCATCGGCACCGGCCGCACCGCCAGCCCCCAGCAGGCCCAGGAAGCCCACGCGTTTGTCCGCAGCGTCCTCACCG
>DASWXG010000298.1:0-4220 GCA_036405615.1 Prosthecobacter sp.
TCTCTTTCATGGGGCCACCATTCACGCCTTTGAGCCTTCTCCGGATTGCCTGGCCGTCTTGAAACAAAAACAATGGGGTGACACCATTTCTATTCACCCTATGGCACTGGGTAGCAAATTGGAGGAGAATGTGTTCCATCGTTACGAACTGTCAGTTCTCAATTCCATCCTGCCGCTGGAACGAGGCGGCAGCCACCAGTTTTCTGATGTCGAGGAGGTGGGCCAGACGAGAGTGAAGACGGACACTCTCGACAATGTCTCCAAGAACCTTGGCGTCTCTTTTATTGATCTGTTGAAAATTGACACTCAAGGTTTCGATCACCAAGTTCTGTTAGGTGCTCGCGGACTGCTGGCGCAGGGAGGAATTCAAGTGGTGATGGTAGAACTTAATTTTATCTCTATCTATCAACGCCAGTCGTCTGCCCTAGATATTCAGGTTTTGCTGGACGGTTTTGGATTTAAGCTGGTGGATTTTTATGAAAAATTTCGGAGTGGCAACTCCCTTGCCTGGTGCACGGCTGTCTTTGCCCAGGCTGATTGAGCCGCTGGAAGAGCCCGGCCTTGGGAGGGCATTTTCTTCAACGCGTTAATGTGGCCCCTTTTGTGTGAGATCGCTGCAGCCCGTTTTGTCGGCATTCAACGCGTTGAGTTCGAGTATTTGAAAAGTACAGACCTTGGTGCAGTGCGCATTGCGAATTAGAAACGTGTTCGAAGAAGTGATGGGATATCAGCGTCACGGACCGGAACTGGCCGCATGAAACAACGTCTTCGCCAACTGCTGGAAAAATTGGCGCCGCGGCCCTTTTGGGAAAATGCCCGCTTCGAGTGGAAAATGTTTCGTCTGCGCTTGCGGTGGAGAAGCCAGCGCGCGCAGAACGCGCTGGTGAATCTTGGCGCTGGTGGGGCGGGGAAAGATGGTTTTTACCAGGCATCTACGAGAATGATGTCAAACATTCTAAGAACACTGGTTCAGAGGTGGCCTTTCAGCAGGGGGCGAACCAGGCTTGTGCTGCTTTTGCAGCCATGGCTGCTGCGCAGGGATGAAACCGTGGCCCCGGTGGGCAGGCTGCTCTTTCCCTTCCAGCCCTATCACTGGAATTTCTATTTCGGTGTTTATGAGCCGGAGACCGTGGAACTGGTCGAGGCCTTGCTGGGCACCGGAGACACCTTCCTGGATGTCGGCTCGAACGTGGGATATTTTTCCGCCATTGCCGCCAATGCGGTGGGCGGCGAGGGCAGGGTGGTGGCGCTTGAGCCGGAGCCCGCTCATTTTTCGCGGCTGAGCCGTTTGGCCGCGCTTAATCCGGAATTCAAGATGGACCTGCTGCAGGCTGCGATGTCAGACCAATGCGGGCGAATGTCCTTTTACGTTTGCGAGCATCCTGGATGGCACAGTTTGATCTGCAGCTTTCCCCAGGCGCCCATCAAGGAATCCTTGGAAGTCGATGTGTGGTCCATGGATGAGTTGCTCAAGTGCAGGGGGCTTGACCGGCCCGGCGCCGTGTCACTCGCAAAGATTGATGTCGAAGGTGCCGAACATCTCGTGTTCCAAGGCGGAAGGCAGGCCGTTTCCCAGCATTGGATTCGCGCTTTTTACGTCGAGGTGACCCCATCTAGGGACAGCGGACTGATTTTTGCCATGCTGCACGAGGCCGGTTACCGGCCATTTCGCCGCGCGTCTGCTGACCGCTGCTGGCGCCCTTGTCCTGTGGACGTGGAACTTCCTGCCCAGGAAAATGTTCTGTGGCTGCCGGCGGATGCCGGTTTGGACTCCTTGTCAAAAGCAGGTCTTTTGACGTCATCAGACCCCAATCCCTTGTGAAAACGGCCTTCTGCACCCTTTGTGAGGGTGACTATCATCTGGGTGCTGCCGCCTTGTTGAACTCGTTGATCGCATGCGGGTTCGACGGAGTGTACGTGATTGGGTGGCGCGGAGCCCCGCCCCCCTGGCTGGAAGGCCTGGAAAAAAACAAGGACGGAGGTTACGTCCTCCAGAAGACCCGGATCGTGCTGGAGGAACTGCGCACACCGTGGCTGCTGGCGCATGTGAAGCCGCGGTTCATGCTGGATGTCCTGCATCGCATGGTACCAGAAGCCGAGGCCGTTTTCTATGCCGACCCTGACATCGTGGTGGATGCTCCATGGGCCTTTTTCGAAAGCTGGGTGGGCCGGGGTGTCGCGATATGTGAGGACTGTTGTTTCCCCAACCTCTCACGGCACCACTATCTCAGGCTGTGCTGGCGGGATTTCATCCACAACCAGCTCGGCATGCAGTGCGATCCCACCATCGAGCGCGACTACAATTCAGGCTTCGCCGGCGTGATGCGTGGCGACACCGTCTTCCTGGAGACCTGGGATCGTGCCCTAGTCGCGATGGAAAAAAGCGGCGTGTCATTGGCAAAGTTAAAGCCCGGAACTCGTTTTGATGCGTTTTTTGGCACAGACCAGGACGCGATGAACATGGCTGCCATGACCTATGGCGACCGGCTATCCACCTTGGGGCCGGAAGGCATGGGATTCTCCACGGGAATGACGGCCATGTGGCATGCTGTGGACAGTCCCAAACCATGGAGAAAGCGCTATCTCCGCTCGCTGCTGCGCGAGGGACGCCGGGTCGACAATGCCAATCGTCAGTTCTGGAAGCATGCAAGATGGCCTGTGCAGGCCTGGAGCAGCAAAAATCTGCTGCTGCGAGACATCGACCGCAAAGCCGCCATTTTTCTGAGCCGGTTTTATCATTCGGCCTGACCGCTGCCAATCCAAACCAAGTATGCTTCTGCGGTTGTTCCAAAGCCTGCCCATGCGTCTGCAACTGACGCTTTATTTCCGGCTGTTGTCGAAGCGGAAATGTTGGTTCGGTCCTCTGTTTGCCGGCGCCCGGTTGAAATATGGACCAGGCATGCGGATGAGGTTGTCCACTCAGGACGTTTTTCACGGCCAGATAGCCTTCACGGGAGTGTATGAGGAGAAGCTCTCATCCTGGGTTCGGGAACTCAGCCGCTCTCCGGGCGGGCTGATGATCGATGTCGGCGCAAACTATGGATACTTTTCTCTTCTTTGGTGCGCGGGAAGGAATGAGAACCGTGTCATCGCGGTGGAGGCTGCTCCAGCAAATATGGCCCCGTTGAATCATAACATCGTTCAAAACAATCTCCTGGACCGGGTGGCGGAGCACGCCTGGGCGGCCAGCAATCAAGACGGCATGAGTTCGTTTGATCCCGGTTCCTGTGAGGAAACAGGTTGGGGAGGCCTGGCGGCAGGTGAGGCACAGCATGTGATCTCAGTGCCTGCACGGCGCCTCGACAAGGAGTTTGCTGGTGCGGAGGTGGAGATCCTGAAAATAGATTGCGAAGGGGCTGACGCATGGGTGTTGGAAGGAGCCGCGGGGCTGCTCGCCGCCGGCCGGATCAAGAACATCATCTTTGAGGAGAACGTGATTCGTCAGCAGGCGCTGGGCATCCCGGAAGGACACGCGGTCTCCCTGCTGAAGGAGCATGGTTATTCCTGCCAGTTGCTTGAGCACGACCCCTGGATCAAAACTTATCACGCGAAGCGTGATTCATTCACCGAATAGAGAATAATGAGAGGCTTTATTTTTCAAATCCAGGCAGTGTTGGGCAACCTTGTCATGGCACTCTGGCATTTGGTTTCCTTTCCATTCAGCCGCAGTTCCCGCTGGAGGAATCTCCGGATGTGGAATGTGGCACTCAATCCGTTTGTGCTGGAGCAGACGTCGCTTTCCAGTTTTCTGCCTGACCCGTTCGTGGTTACTCTGGGGCCGGTGAAATCCGCTGACCATAACGTCTCCGAATACGAACTGCTGACCCTGGCCTGTCTGGTGAAGAGTCTGCGTGCTGAAAAGGTCTTCGAAATTGGCACTTTTGACGGGCGTTCCTCCCGTGCGATTGCCATGAATTTACCGCAGTCCGGCCACTTGACGACCTTGAACCTTCCCCCTGGGGCTGACTCCAATGACAAGGGTGTGCAGAACGTGGACTCGCTGTTGAATCTGAAGGTTGTCAGCGGATACAAATTCATCGACACCCCTGAGGCGGCGCGCATCACCCAGGTTTTTGGGGATTCATATACTTTTGATTTCACGGCCTACCAAAATACCATGGACTTGGTGTTCATCGACGGTTCGCATGACCGGAACTATGTCGAGAGGGACACGCTCTCAGCCTTGGCCATGCTCAAGCAGTCTGGAGGCTGGCTGGTAT
>DASWXG010000299.1:0-3132 GCA_036405615.1 Prosthecobacter sp.
TGGATGGCCTCCAGCATCGCATCCAGAGAGGCCTGGCTCATCGCCCCGTCAAACAGCGGCGCATCCAGGAAATGCGGCTGGCCCCGGCGGGCGTAGAGGCTGAGGCGGGTGCCGGCGATGCCGTTCAGCCCGGCGGCCAGGGTGTCCGCATGCTCCACCCACGGCTTCTGGCCTGCGAGGAAAGAGGCCTCGCGCAGCCTGCGGTCCGGGTCAGACATCAGCGCCCGCCGGCGCGCCATGGGCACGGATTCCGTGTGGCCGTCCGGGAAGGTCATGTCGAAGGCCATCTTGCCGGTGAGCGTGTCATACAGACGGCCCCAGGCGTGCAGGCCGTTCACATTCAGATCCGCCGCCAGGGCTTCCAGATCGTTGGTCATCTGGTGGCGTCCCTCCTTGCGCATGCGGGTGACGGCATGGCCCGCGCCCTTCAGCGCCGGGTCTTCCAGCAGGTCCACAAAAGCCGCCTCATCCAGGGCGGCCAGCGCGGTGAGAAGCATGGAGCGCAGCTTGCTGTTCTCCGCCTCCAGCGTGGAGATCCAGGCCTCGTCCGCCTTCACCGCCTCATTGCTGGCATCATCGGCCGAGAGGCAGCCCAGATACGCAGAGATGTGGCCCAGGCGGTCCCCCAGGGTTTCATACTGGCAGATCAGGCTGACCAGGTTTGCCTGGCTGCCGTCCTGGGCTTCAGCCTCCGCTTTCAGCGCGGCGATGTCCTGCACCAGCGCAGACTTGAAGGCTTCATAATCCGGGGCGGCAAAGGCGGTGAACCAGGTGTCCAGAGTCCAGCGGTCGTGCGTCTGTGGGGAGGGAGAGGTCATGGAAAAAGGGGAAATCGGGAAAAACGGGTGAGGAAAGTCAGATCAAACCGGTCAGGTCAGGGCGGCGCGGGCTTCCTGGCGGAGCTGCAGCAGGCACTGCCTGCACACACAGTCGCCGCCCGTTTGCCAGCCGATCCACTCCGCTTCGTCGCGGGTCAGATTCACTTCGGTGCAGGGGCACTCCGTGGCCCGGTTGCACAGGCAGATGAAGATTTCACCGCAGCGCGTGCAGGGGACCCGGTCGTGTTTGGAAAAATTGTGAAGGGGCACCGGCTCGGCCATGGGTAGGGGACAGGTTTCACTTTCCCAACCTTGGCAGCGGGATCAAGCTGCATGTCAGTACGTTCGTGCCCATGTCCTGGAACCGTCTTTGCCGCGATGAAGCTCTTTCCCTTCCGCCTCTTCTCCCGCCGGGAAGCCCGCCCGCCTGCGGCGGAAACCGCCACCGCAGCAGCGCCGCCTGAAGCACCCCAGCCGCCGCAGCCGCTGGAGGAGATCCTCCCGCTGCCGGATTTCTCCATGCAGGCCGTTCCCTGGCGGCAGCCACCCATGGCCCCCTATGCCATCGGCACCGGCTCCTATGGCAAGGCCTTGCATCCCGGCCTGATGACCGCCTTTCAGCAGGCCGGGCCAGGCACCTTTTTGCTGCTGGGCATCACAGCGGAGGCCGTCATCTCGCAGACACGCGAACATGCCGACGTCCTGCCCCGCGCAGACATCCGGGGGCTGGTGCTCCACCCCATCCTGCCGGCCAAAGGCAGCGGCATGGTCCGGCTGATCTTTGACCTGCGGCAGCCGGATGGCGGAAGCCGCTGGCATGAGTTCATGGCCGCCCCCGTGTACAGCGAGGCGCTGCAAACCTGGTGCGAAGCCCGCGCCCGGCGGCTGGCAGACCTGCTGGCGCTGCCCCTGTCCGTGGAAAGTCCGAGCCATGATTGTTGAAAAGTTCTTTGATTAAATGCAATTAAATTGCATTTAAAGAGGCTTGAAACCCATCCGCGTCACCTTCATTTCCGGCTTCCTCGGGTCGGGTAAAACCACGCTCCTGCGCCGCCTGCTGCGGCGTGTTCCCTCTGGGAGACTGGGCGTCATTGTCAATGACATGAGCGAGCTGGAGGTGGATGGCGACCTCCTGCGCGGTGCCCGTGTTTCAGAGAAAGCGGGCTCGCTGGTCAGCCTGCACTCAGGCTCCATCAGTGGTTCTCAGCGTGCCGCTTTTGCCGCCGCACTGGCCGGTTGGGAGACGAGGGAAGACCTGGAACACGTCATCGTGGAGACCTCCGGCAGCAGCCACCCTGGACCTCTGGTGGCCGCAGTGCAGCATCATCCACGGTATGTCCTGGACACCTTCGCCACGCTGGTGGATGCCCGCGCCTTTGTGGAAGACTATGGTGCCGGACGCGTGTTGTTCGAGCGTCTGGTCAGGAATGAGGAAACCGGAATGTGCAGCCTGGAAAACCTTCTGGCCGCGCAGATCCAGGCCGCCAGCATCCTCCTCCTCACCAAGGCCGACCGGGTGGACCCGCAGGACCTGGCGTTTGTCACCAAGTCCCTGGAGCTGCTGAACCCCGCTGCCCGGATTCACCCCGTGGTGCGGGGTGACATTAAACCCAATTGTTTGTTAGGTTCCGGGACCTTTGGCGAGGCGCATGTCCGCCAGCTTCCGGCAGCCTGGGACCCGGCCCTTGATGCGGCCGGCAGCAGCAGCGGCGGACTCGGCAGTTCCGTCATCAGCGACGCCCGCCCCTTTCATCCGCAGCGGCTTTGGCATCTGTTTCATCACCGGCTCAGCCCCGGCATCCACCGCAGCAAAGGCTTCATCTGGCTGGCCTCGCGGGATGACCAGGTCCTGCTGTGGAACCAGGCGGCTGGCAGCATCGGCCTGGAGCTGCTCGCCTACTGGAAAGCGGCGGTGGTGAAGGACCCGCTGAACCGTCTCCTGCCAGAGGAAAAGCAGGCTCTGGCCCGGCAGTTGGAAACGGCGCATCCGCAGTTCGGCGACCGCCTGAACGAACTGACGGTCATCGGCACCCTGGACGCCCGCGAGACTTTTGTGCCGGAGCTTCAGCGCTGCTTTTGCACCGCTGAAGAAATCACCCGCTGGCAGCAGGGAGGCTCTTTTGAAGACCCCTGGCCGCAACAGCTGCGGCAGGTGTCTTAGACGCGGGAATGCATGACACCGCCGAGCGGTTTCTTGACAAGCCCGGCCGCCGCTTGCCCTTGTGCTTATGACCCTGCCCGAGATCCCGCTGTCCACGCCTTCGCTGCTGTTCCCGGCCATCTCACTGCTGATGCTGGCTTATACCAACCGCTT
>DASWXG010000300.1:0-3945 GCA_036405615.1 Prosthecobacter sp.
GGATGCTTCTGGTCCGTTAACCAGACCAGATGAAAACGGAAACCATCCCGTCGTCCCTTAAACCTCCGCAACGCATCTCATTGACGTCGGAAACCGCCCGCAGCCTGAAAGAAGGCATCCGGGCTGGTCACTGGCGTCACACACTGCCAGGCGAGCGCGAACTGGTGCAACGGCTTCAAGTAAGCCGCCAAACCCTGCGCGCCGCTCTGGAGGAACTGACGCGGGAAGGCCTGCTCGAATGTGACCGCCGAAAGAGAAGGCGGATCGTAGCCGAAAAGCAGGGGCCAGCCCTGGCTGCCTCTGCATCACGGGTCATCGCCCTGCTGTCATCCCGTCCCTTGCAAACACTGGCCCCTTCCTTTGTGGTGATGCTGGACGAACTGAGAGAGCATCTTTCCCAGCGAAGCTACAGCCTGGAGGTCCATGTCAGCCAGGCCTGTTTCAGCCCTCGCCCGGCCCGTGCCCTGGAACGTCTCACCCATCGTTCCGCAGCTGCCGCGTGGCTGCTGCTCGGGTCTTTGGAGGCCCTGCAGCGTTGGTTTGCAGAGCGGGCACTCCCCTGCCTCGTCATCGGATCCTGCTCGCCCGGCATTCTTCTGCCCTCGATTGACACGGACTATCGCGCCACATGCCGCCATGCCGGGGGAATGCTGCGCCGGAAAGGCCACCAGCGCATTGCTCTCATCCGCCCGGAAGAAGCGTATGGCGGTGAGACCGGCAGCGAACTGGGCTTGAAAGAAGCTCTGGCCACAGGGCATCCGGCCCATCTCCAGGTGCTGCGTCACGACGGAACAGCCGCGCATGTCTGCGAGCTTCTGGAGAAGGCGTTGCGTTCACCACAGTCACCTACTGCCTGCCTGGTAGGCAGGGCACACCACGCGCTGACCGTCATGATGTTTTTGCTGAAAAAGGGCCTGCGTATTCCTCAGGACATGGCTGTCATCTCACGGGATGACGAGGCCTTCCTGAACCACGCTGTGCCCGCTGTGACACGTTATGAAGTCAATGCTTCCCAATTTGCACGGCGGCTATGCACCGCAACCCTGCGGCTTGCCGAAACAGGCAGCCTGCCCGTGAAGGACATCCGCCTGGTGCCCCGGCTGGTGCGAGGGGAATCCCTCTGATACCTGCCAGGGTTTTTCGTTGCGGGCGTATCCGCTTCAGTGCGACCATGCCTGGTTCCTTTTGGAAACCACGGTCATGTCAGCCTCTCTTCCCGTCATCCCTCAGCGCGTCTCGCTTGTGAGCCAGACGGTGGAAAGCCTCAGTGAAGGCATCCTGGCGGGCCATTGGCAAGATCACCTGCCTGGCGAGCGGGAACTGTGTGAAAGCCTGCAAGTCAGCCGCCGCACTCTACGAGCAGCTTTGGCCGAGCTGGAACGTCTGCGCTGGACTGAAACCGACGGCCGGCAGCGACGGCGGATTCTTCAAGGACGCCGGGGCACAGCCCCAGTGACGGGATCGAAGACAGTCTCCATTTTGATGCCGTCCTCCTTCCTGTCCCTGCCCTCGCGAATCACTTTCGTCATGGACACCTTGCGCAGCCGCCTGACAGCGGCGGGCTACTCAGTCCAGTTTCACATCCAGCCTGCGTGCTATGTACCCAATCCCGCCAAGGCGATGGCCCGGCTTGTTTCAGCGCACCCCTCGGGAGTCTGGCTGGTGCTGAGTCCTCTGGAGGCCATGCAGCGCTGGCTCAGCCAGCAGCCGATCACCTGCCTGATCCTCGGTTCATGTGCGCCAGGCATCCGCCTGCCCTCTGCGGATGTGGATTTCAAGGCGCTCTGCCGCCACGCAGGACATCTGCTTTGGCGAAAAGGGCACAGGCACATTGGCCTCATTCTTTTCAAGGGCGTCTATGGCGGCGACATCGCCAGCGAGGAGGGCTTGCGCGAAGCCCTGGATGGCAGACCCGGAGCCAAAATCGAGGTGCTGCGACATGACCATGAAACCGCAGAACTCTGCAGTTTGCTGGACAAGACCCTGAGCAATACCCGTGCCCCTACGGCCTATCTGGTGGGCGGTGCCACCCATGTCCTGACGACCCTGATGCACCTCATGCGCCGGGGCATCCGCATCCCGGAAGATGTGTCAGTCATCTCCCGTGACAACGACCCCATCCTGGATGCCGCAAGTCCGGGCATTGCCCGCTATGCAATCGAACCTTCCCAACTGGCGGTCCGCATCGTGCAAACCGTACGCCAGCTGGCGGAAACTGGCGCATCGGCACAGGAGACCATCCGCCTCGTGCCTACATTTGTCCCCGGTGAATCTCTCTGAACCCGGGTCGCAGGACCTCAGATGCGCGCTCCCATGAGCACCTTCATGACATCATCCATGGTGATCCAGCCAGCCACCTGGCCATCCGGCCCGTCCACCAGAGCCGCCACCTCCTGCTTCTCCAAAAACAGTGCCAGCAACTGGGTGAGCGAGGCTTTGCCATCAATGTGCAGCGCAGGTCTCACCAGAACGGTCCAGTCCGGTGTTTCCGCCTGGGTGATGTTCTGCACAAACAGCTCACGCACACGGATGTAGCCTGTGATGCCGCCCAGGGTTCCGTCCACACTGACAGGGTAACTCCGGTGCAGCTTGGACCCGGCCTCCTGCACGTTTTGCAAAAGGCTCATTCCACTGTGAAAAAGCCGCACCGCGCCTGCCGGCACCATGGCCGTTTTTACCCGCCGGGCGCTGAGAGTGGCGGCATGGATCATGATGATCTCTTCCTGGTTATGCAGCATCTGCTCCGCCTTCGCCGCCTGCACCAGGGTGATGATGTCCATGATGTGGTCACTCTGCGACCGCTCCCCCTGTGTGCCCCGCTTCAGCCGCTCGCAAAACTTTTCCATCAGGATCACCAAGGGATGGCAGATCCACAGCATCAAACTCAGCGGGCCAATCAAGCGCGGTGCCAGCCGGGCAGCATGGTGCACCCCGATGATCTTTGGTGACATCTCCCCGCCAAACAGCACCAGCACTGACATGATGATAGAGAAAACCCACAGCCAGTCCGCCCCGTAAAGAGAGGTGAACATGGCCCCCGCCAGAGTGGCCAGCCCCGTGCTGGCAAGGGTGCTGAAAACCAGGATCGCTGAAATCGGGCGCTCAATGGCATGCTTCATCGCCAGCCACCTGCCAGCACCGGCAATGCCCTTTTTTTCCTGAAGCTTCAAATCCAGAGGATTGAGGCTGAGAAGCACTGCCTCAATCAATGAACAGGCAAACGACATGGCCACGACGGCCGCCGAGATCACAAGAAGAAGCAGCAGGAGCATCTCGAGAAAAGAGTTTCAGGAGCAAGACACCCGCAGGCACCTCGCTCAGGAGAAAGTGAGAACCAGCGTCCGGATGCTGAGACCGATGACCACCAGGCCGACCAGGACCAGCAAGGGGCGGTGAGGCACCTTTTTGCAAACCCAGGCACCCAAAGGAGCCGCCACCACGCCGCCCAGCGCAAGGCCCAGAATGACGTTCCAGTGGCTCAAGCCGATGCCAATGAGAAAGCCGAGCGAAGCCGAAAGCGTGACAAAAAACTCCACGGTGTTCACCGTCCCCACCGTCTGCCGGAATGGGCTGCCACGGGCCAGCAACGTGGAACCGACAATGGGTCCCCAACCGCCGCCGCCAATGGCATCCACAAAGGCTCCAAAGAAAGCGAGCGGCTTCAGGTGGGTGGTCACATCGCGAGGCGGAAACGCACGAAACGCCTTCACAATCAGGATGATGCCCATGAGCAGGAGGTAACCGGCAATATAAGGTTTAACCAGATCTCCCGGAATCATTGTGAGGATATAGGCCCCAATGAAAGCCCCGAGGACCCCTGGAATCAGGAGTCCCAGAAAGAGAGCCTTGTTAATGTTGCCAAAAGCCCGGTGGGAAATCGCCGAAGCCCCGGTGGTGAAACACTCCGCGGCGTGAACGGTGCTGCTGACCACCGCTGGCGGCACC
>DASWXG010000301.1:0-13201 GCA_036405615.1 Prosthecobacter sp.
CAGGCGATGGCGTGGTCTGCGGTGGCTGTGGTGGCGTAGTAGCCGGACTCATTTTCCGGCACGGTGATGGGCTGGTCATCAACAGCATTCCCGGCTGCGCTGAAAAAATTGCCCTGGTTCTTCATGTCCAGAGAGCGGTCGAATCCAGCTTTGAGAACCGGGCCGTCAATGTGCCACTTGCCGCTGTGGTAATTCCGGTAGCCCGCCGGTTTTAGGTACTCTGGCAGCAGCCGCGCCCAGGCCTGCCTCACGCCCTTTCCGCCACCGCCGAGACCGGGAAGTTCATCGCGATGAATCTGCTGGGCATAATATCCGCTCAGCAAAGTGCCGCGTGTGGGCCAGCAGCGCGCGGTGTTGTAAAACTGGGTAAACTTCAGTCCGTTTTGCGCCAGACCGTCCAGATTCGGAGTGGCGATGTCACCCCCATAAGAACCGATGTCCGAATAACCCAGGTCGTCGGCCAGAATGAAAACGACGTTCGGCTTGGAGGCCGCAGTAAGAGACGCCGTCAAAAACGCCAGGATGATGTGGCAGACTAGAACCGGAGAAAAACGCATGGCCCGTGGAAACGGCCGCCGCTGCCCCGTCTTGCGAAATGTTGTGGTTTGCAGCCAGCTTGCGTGCCGGGTTTTTGGAAGCTATGGCAACCCATGTTTATCGACACCCACACTCATCTGGGCAGCCACAAGTTTGACGGTGATCTGCAGGAGATTCTCGAACGGGCACGCGCCGCCGGTGTGACCCACATGATGGCCCCCGCAACGGACCTTGCCAATGCCCGCAAACTCCTGGCCATTGCCGAAAAGGAGCCCGACGTCCGCGTGGCGGTGGGCATCCATCCCTGCGATGTGGACTCGGTTTCCGGAGATGCCTGGATCGCCGAATTGCGGGAGCTGGCCCTGCATCCGAAAGTGGCGGCCATTGGAGAAATCGGCCTGGACTACTTTCATGCTCCGCCAGAGGGCGTTGACGTTCCGGCCTGGAAGGCGCATCAAGCCCATTGCCTGAAACTTCAACTCGAACTGGCGGTGGAACTGGGTCTGAACGTGGTTTTACACAACCGCGAAAGCTGGGATGATCTTGTGGCCCAAGTCACCCCTTATAACGGACGTCTGCGAGGCGTCTTCCACTGCTACACCGGAACATTGGAACAGGCGAAGCCGCTGCTGGAGGCGGACCACCTGGTCTCTTTCACCGGCATCGTCACCTTTAAGAATCCGGGGCCAGCCGGAGAAACCGTCCGCACCATCGAAACGGGAAAATACATGCTGGAAACGGATGCACCTTATCTAGCTCCCGTGCCACACCGCGGCCAGCGTTGTGAACCGGCCTATGTGGCAGATACGGCACGTGCAGTGGCCGCCATGAGGGGGCAGGCTGTCGAGGATGTGGCCAAAGACACTCTCGGAACTGCACTCAGCTTTTTTAAAGGTTTTGTGTGAGAATTTCCATGCATTCACCAGGAAAGCGGCCTTGTTTGTGCTGCATAGCGCAACCACGCATCCACCATTCTGCATGAAGACTCTCTCCCGACTGTTTCTTCTGGCATCCACCGCAACGGCGATCCTTAGCAGCGTCAGTTGCGCGGGTCCGGAGTATCGCGAGTTCCGCCGCCCGGCTCCTGGCGGAGGTTACTACGTCCAGCGCGTCCGCCTTGAGCCTCGCGAAGAAGCCAGACTGAAAAAGGCCAAAAAAGACAAAGAAAAGGCCGCAGCCCCCGTGGATGACGGCTCCTACTGGCACGGAGAAGGTGTGGAGGGCAGCCCCAGCATGCGCATCAGCCTCAGCGAGCAGAAGGTCTATTTCCTGAAGAGCGGCCGGGTGGTAGGCATGTCGCCCATCTCCTCCGGACGTGAAAGCCATGCAACACGCCCAGGCAGTTTCAAAATCACGGAAAAAGACATTGATCACAAATCCAACCTCTACGGGGACTATGTGGACTCCACAGGTTTCATCCTGAAGAAGGAGGTGGATGTCCGCAAAGACCCCAAGCCCAAGGGCGCCAAGTTTGACGGGGCCAACATGCGTTATTTCATGCGCGTCACCGGGGCCATCGGCATGCACGAAGGATATCTGCCCGGTTATCCCGCCTCTCACGGGTGCATTCGATTGCCTTCCAAAATGGCCGAAATCTTTTACCACGAATCGTCAGTCGGGACACCCGTGCAGATTGTGCAATGAAGAAGCTTCAACAGAAGTCAGTCTTTTCGAGGTATTCTCAAAGCTGACAGCTTCAGGCATGGCTTTTTCTGCTCAAGCATAACGCAAAGTGTTGTCATGCAAAAAGCGGTTTGATAAAACGGGGATGTCCGCCGCAAAAAATACCTTTAAACGGGTGATTTGGGGCAGGCATCAACCTCACCCCTATCGCCATGCTGACACCGACAGACATTGCCGACTACGGAGAGCGCCATGTGGAGAAATGGCTCAAAGAAAACGGCTACCGCTGCTACCACAACACCCGTCAGGGTGCCAAGGATCTTGAGGCTCGCAGCTCTGAACTCAACATGCTCGTGCATGTGAATGCGAGCCTGGAACCGAAACCCGCGCCCACACTTTCTCACTCAGACCATGACAGTGTCTGTGCACGGGCCATGATGCTGGGGTTCGACCCCTGGCTGGCCCAGGTGCAGATCGACCGTCATGGCGATCTGTATCACGACATTGTCTGGACCAAGCTGAGCTAGCTGTCAGGTCGAAGCCTGCTCCCGGCTGCTTCAACCCTGCAAGGTTTCCACCCGCATCCACGCGGGCTGGCCGCGAACGCTGTCGAGTGCGCTCAGGGCTTCCAGAGCACTCAGCATGTCCTTCAAGCTGGCATCATGCAGCATCAGCACCAGGCTGGTGCTGCCGCTGGTGTCTTCCAGATCTTCCGGCTGGATCACCGAGGAAATGCCGATGTTTCGCTCTCCAATCACCGCCGCGACCTTGGCCAGAACTCCGGGGACATCGGCCACAGTCAGGCGCAGATAGTAATGGGAAACGGTGTCCTCGATAGGCTTGCTCTTGCCATACAATCCGTGGGGGACGAAACCGCTGTGGCGTGAACCGTAGATGATGACAGCGGCGGCTTCGCAAAGGTCGCTGATGACGCTGCTGCTGGTGGGGTCCTGCCCGGCTCCACGGCCATAAAACAGGGTCTCGCCCACAATGTCGCCATTCACCAACACGGCGTTAAAGCTGCCGCTGACGCTGGCCAGCACATGGGACAGCGGGACGAGAGTCGGCTGCGTGCGCACTTCCACCAGCCCTTGTTCATCAGCGCGGATGACCGAGAGCAGCTTGATGGTGTAACCCAGACGTTTGGCAAACTTGAAGTCAGCGCTGTCAATCTTGTCCACCCCTTCCACATGCACACAGGAGGTCGGAATCCAGAAGCCGTAGCTGAGCGATGCCAGGATGATGGCCTTATGCGCGGCATCCCAGCCGCTAACATCGAGAGTCGGGTCGGCCTCGGCATAGCCTTTTTCCTGGGCCTCGCGAAGGGCGTCCTCATAGCTGAGCCCGGCCTGGGACATGCGGGTGAGGATGTAGTTGCAAGTCCCGTTGATAATGCCGTGGATGGAGAGAATGCGGTTACCCACCAGACCTTCCTGCAAGACCTGAATGATGGGAATGCCACCGGCGACCGCCGCCTCAAAGTAAATCGGCACGCCGTGCTGCTCCGCCAGGGCGAAGAGTTCCTGACCGCGTTCTGCCAGCAGAGCCTTGTTGCCCGTCACCACAATCTTTTTCGCCCGCAGGGCGGCACAAACCAGCTCATACGCCGTAGTGGTTCCGCCAATCAATTCCACCACCACCTGGATCTCCGGATCCTGGATGAGGTCCTGCCACTGGGTGCTGATCATTTCCGCCGGCACCTGCACATCACGCAGCCGGGCAGGATCCCGCACGATCACCTTCTTGACCCGGATGTCGGCTCCTGTCCGCTGACGGATGAGGTTGCCATTTTGTTCCAGGTTCTTAAACACCCCTGCGCCCACATTTCCCAATCCTGCGAGGCCGATGTGAATGGTGCGTGGAGAAGCTGGAAGAGACATGGTGGGCGGAGAAACTGAAGATGGGGGTGTTAGCAATGCACGGGGATGGTGGCAGGTCAAAGGTCAAGCCGTCAAAAGACACAGGAGGAAGACTTGATGGCCGGGTGCGCCCGCGCCATGGAGAAGGGTCGCCTTTTATGTTCTTCCGCCGCGCCTTCCTTTTGCTGCGTGCCTTTCTCGCTGTGGCGCTGCTGGCGTGGGTGCTGCACCGGCTGCGCTGGGAGGAGATGGCGGCTTTTTCCTGGGGTTCCCTCCGGGCCTGCTGGCTCGCGGCGGCTTTTACGCTGGGAGGGCTGTCGGTATTGGGCTGGGCCGGGCGCTGGTGGTGGTTTTTGCGGGTATATGGCGTTAAGGCCCGGTATGGCGAACTGCTGCGACTGACTCTGTTTGCCGACTTCTTCAATCTCTACTTCCTGGGACCGCTGGGTGCCGATGGCATCCGCCTGCTGTTGCTGAGGCGCAGTTTTCCTGACCGCCAGGGAGCCATTTTTGGGTCGCTTCTCCTGGACCATATCGGAGGCCTGATGGGTGGAGCGATTCTCTATGCTCTTTTTTCCAGACGATCCGGCCTGCCCGAGACGGTTCTGACATCCGCAGACACCGCGCTCATCCTGGTCGTCGCAGTTTGTTTTCTGGGGCTCGGTGTCATCATGGAACCCTGGCTGCAACGGCTGCTGGGGAGCATACCCGGCCTGAAACGCCTCTCAACCTGGGTCGCACCTGCGTACGCGGGAACCTTCAGGCACCCCTGGCTGTTTGCCGGTTTTGCCGTTTCTGCGGCGGGCACCGCGTGTGCCTATGCCGCCTTTTGGGCCGCAGCCCGGGCATTGGGCGTGGATGTGCTGCCCGGACTGATGCTCGGCCTCATGCCTGTGGTGGATGCGCTGGCCTCGCTGCCCATCAGCCTCAGCGGCCTGGGCATCCGGGAAGGGCTTCTGGTCGAGTGGCTGGGCGCACAACCAAACGTCGGGGCTACCCAGGCGCTGGCAATCTCCCTGCTCGGCTTTGCCGCCTTGGGCCTGTGGGGCCTCATCGGCGGCATCTGGCTGGCCTTCTGGCGGAAGAAAAATCAGACCACAGCGTAGTCCGACGGTTCTTCACCGTAGATGGCGAAGCGGGTCATGAAACGCAGCAAGTTGCGGCTGTAGGGGTGGTTGGTGAGGCCGCCTCCCGCCATGCCGGAGATGTTCTTCTCAAAGTGCCGCTGCATGATCATGCTGATCTTGCCGGGGAACATCTGGGACATCTTGGTGCCGGTGCGCTGCAACGCGAAAATCTGGCCGCCATAGAACATGTCCACCAGTTCCTGCCAGGCGTTCAGCATGTCACGGAACCAGTCGAGATACTTCAGGAAGGCGCGATCCCAGTCGGAGGGACGGTTCTGCAAAATGGCGTCTGCCAGCACCTCGGCCGAGGTCATGGCCATGCAGAGTCCCGGCGACAGCATGGGGTCCACAAAACCAAAGGCATCGCCCACGCTCACCCAGCCTTCACCGTGTCCCTGTTCGGAGATCAGCTGGTAGTTGGCATAGGTGGTGACGGGCGTGATGCGCTTGCGGTTAGGGCAGGCCTCGGCCAGAGGCTTGTTCTGGTCGATCACCGCTTCGAGCTGCTCTTCGGCATTGCTGCCATATTTTTTCGCATGCTCCTTGTCGAAAACCACGCCGATGCTCAGGGCATGGCGGAGGGGAATGCGCCAGGACCAGCCGTGTTTCAGGCGGGTGATGACCGTCTGTCCCTCGGGCATGGGCATGGTGCAGTTCTCATAGTGGGCAAAATGAGACACGTCTTTCCGCTCGCCGAGGGCGGCCTTGATGCCGAGCAGTTTGGCAAACAGGCGGCGGCGGCCGCTGGCATCCACCAGCAGGTCTGGCTGCTGGCCTTTCCAGTCTGGCACCAGGGCCAGGGTGGCGGCGCTCAGCCGTGGCACTTTTTCACCGCGCTCGGTCATGCCCACCTCCAGCTTCACATCGCACGGAACGAACCGTGCCCCCGCGTCCAGGGCCGTCTGGTGAACGAGATCGTCAAAGGGGCGCCGGGGAACATTGTACGCATAGGTGGGCAGCACACCGCGCATGGCGGTGAAGGAGAGTTCGAGCTTGTCGTTCTCGTCGAAGATCCAGGTCACCCCAGGTTTGTAGGTGCCCAGCTTGGCCACCTCATCTTCGATGCCCAGGCGGCGGAAGACATTCACCAGACGGGGCACGAGAGATTCACCCACCACCATGTCCGGCCGGCGGCCGTCATCAAAAAACACCGCGTCCACTCCTTCACGGGCAAGCAGGCAGGCGAGGGTGGCACCGGCAGGACCGGCACCGACAATGCCGACACGGAGAGTTTTGGGGGCAATCTTCATAGAGCAATCGGGGAGCAAAGTAGGTGGCGCACCTCAGGGCTGCAACCCTGAGAGGCAACGGGAAACCGTTTTGTGATAGCGTCCCGGCGGGATTTGCCCAGCAAAAACCGGCCCGGAACGGCATCTCAAACCTCAAAAATCGGATTCCACAGGAAGACGGCCGTATCCTTCGCGGCATAACCTCAAACTTGCACCTCGCCAGAACGCCCCCATCTTCCGCCCCCTCATTTATGAACAAGCTGGACGAAATCATCGCGCACAAGCGCACGGAAGTGGAAAAGCTGCTGCCTCGCATGGAGAAACTGCGCGCCGCCGCCACCCTGCGCGATGACTTCCGCTCCCTGGAAGACGCCCTTCGTCTGGATCCCACCCGCCTGGGAATGATCGCCGAAGTCAAACGCGCATCACCCTCCGCCGGAACCATCTCTGCTGATTTTGACCCGCTCACGATTGCACGCGGTTATGAAAAAGCCGGAGCGACCGCCCTTTCCATCCTCACGGATGAAAAATACTTTCAGGGCCGCCTGGAGTACCTCTCCCTTGTGCGCGAGCAGGTGGGCATTCCTTGCCTGCGCAAAGATTTCATTATCCATGAAGCGCAGATCTATGAGGCCGTGGTGGCCGGTGCCGACGCCATTTTGCTGATCGTGGCCGCCCTGGACCAGGACACCCTGGTGCGGCTGCTGGATGTCGCCCACACCTTCCAGCTGGATGTGCTGATGGAAGTTCACGACCTGCCGGAACTGGAGCGCGCCCTGGACACGGACGTGCGCATTCTTGGCGTCAACAACCGCAACCTGAAGAGCTTCACCGTGGACATGGCGACCACCGAAGCCCTGGCCGAGGAAGTGCCGGATGACATTCTCCTCGTCTCCGAAAGCGGCATCAAGACGCCCGATGATGCCTGCCGTCTGGCTGCAGCGGGGGCAGATGCCCTCCTGGTGGGTGAAACACTGATGCGCAGCCAGAACATCCTTCTGGACCTGCCGGCACTGCGCGCCATGAAGCCCTGATGCCGGCTGATGCGGTGTACCTCAGCGCACCGCCCGGCTCTGTTCTTAGTTTGGCTTTTTCTTCTTTTTGCCACCGGCCTTTTTCACCGGTGTTTTGATCTGCTGCGGCTTCGCCTCCGGGTGGGTGGCGAGGATGGCCAAAAGTTCTTTCACGGTTTCGGGACGCGCGGCAGCCAGGTTTCGGGTCTCCAGCGGATCTGCCTCGTAGTCATAGAGTTCCAGCCCGGCCATTTCGGTGGAGCCCGGTTTCTTCCACTCCACCAGCCGCCACCTGCTGGTGCGGATGGCCCGGCCTAACAACTCATTCCGTGGATAAACATGGATGACGCTTTCGCGGCCTTTGGATGAGGGGTCCTTGACCGCGCTGGCAAAGCTCCGCCCATCCAGCCCCTGCGGGGCAGGAAGGCCCGCCAGATCGGCAAGGGTGGGATAAATGTCCACCGTCTCGATCATCGCGGCAGTTTTCTCACCGGCTTTTCCAGAAGGCGCGGAGACGATCACCGGGATGTGTGCGGCCTGTTCATAGTTGGTGTGTTTGCACCACATGCCGTGGTCGCCCAGGTGCCAGCCGTGGTCGCCCCAGAAAACAACAACGGTATTTTTGGCCTGGCCTGAAGCGTCCAGGGCATCCAGCACCTTGCCCACTTGGGCGTCCATGTAGCTGGTCGCCGCATAATAACCGTGGATGAGACGGCGGGTATCTTCTGCGTTCACGGGGCCGGCCTTGGGCATGTCGCTGTACTGGCGCAATTCACCGCTGGTTTGAGGGGCGAACTCCGGTGCGCCTTGCGGAGGCTCATGGGTTTCCGGAATCGGCAGCTTGGCAGGGTCATACAGGTCCCAGTATTTTTGCGGTGATACAAACGGCAGGTGCGGGCGGACAAACCCGACGGCGATGAAAAAGGGCCGGTCAGGCTTTTGCGCAGCCGCTTGCAAGCGTTTCACCGCCTCAGCTGCCAGCAGCCCATCCCCATACGCCTCATCACTGACATCCGCTTTCTCCGTCGCGCTGCCGCGCGGGCCGCCTGTTTTGGCTTCGCGTGTGCTGGCCGTGCTTTCCGGCAAGGCATAGGCAGCAGCCTTCGGCTTCCAGGACGGAACAGACCAGGACGCAACGTCATCAATGTTGCCGTGCCCCACGTGCAGGATCTTGCCCAGGCCTTCGGCGTGATATCCCTGTGCCATGAAATGCTGGGTCAAGGTGATGGCGGAGGGGGCGGCTTTGCGGAAATGGGTGGGCAGATCATAAATCCCCAGCGTTTGCGGCCGCAGACCCAGCATCAGGGAATTGCGAGAGGGCGAGCAGACCGCCTGATTGCAATAAGCCTTCTCAAACAGCACACCGCGTTTTGCCAGACGGTCAATGTTCGGGGTCTTTGCCACCAGATCACCGTAACATCCCAGGGCAGGTTTCAGGTCATCCACGCAGATGAGCAGCACGTTGGGAGGCGTTGCCATCACAGACGGCAGGCTCCCGGCGAAACTGAGAACCGCGGCAAAGAAAAACAGGAGCATGCGCATAGGACCGAGGAAACGCGGCGCGGGTTTCAGTCTTGCACTCAGGCTGCGCGGAGGACTATCGTTGCGCCGTGCCCCTCCCCTCCGCATGAGCCACCATCCCCCGGATGCGACCCTGCCGCCAGAACCCACACGCTGGTCTGTCTGGGTGTTTCTTTTCAAGGCCCGGTGTTTTCAGGCGCGCAGGCTGGTGACGAACCTTCTCCGGCCGGTCAAGAGATATAGGCGCGTTGAAAGCAGCAGTCCCCTGCCCGTGGCCGGCGAATGGTCTTCTGACTTGTGGCGGGGAGGCGAGTCACCACGCGAGCGCCACCTCCAGCTGGGAAAGGTACAAAATCTGCGGGTGGCTGCGAGAGCTTTCAACGGGCTGGAGATTCCAGCCGATGCCACCTGGAGCTTCTGGATCCATCTGGGCCGCACAACGGCAGCGCGGGGCTACAGCGAAGGTCGCGAGCTGCGGGAAGGCTGCCTCATCCCGCAAATCGGAGGCGGGCTTTGCCAGCTTTCAGGTGCCATTTACAATGCGGCTCTGGAAGCAGGCATGGAGATCATCGAACGTCATGCACACTCCAACAGTTCCATCGGCTCCCTGGCCAAGATGGGACGGGATGCGACCATCTTCTGGAACTACGTGGACCTGAGACTCCGGCATACCGCCCCCTGGCGACTTGAAGTGGAACTGAGTGAAGACCAGCTGCACGTGCGCATCCTCTCGACAGAAAAGCACACCTGTTCTGAACCGGCCCAAGCTTCCGTCTCCGACAGCCGCCCCATCAATGCTTGCGCGACCTGCGGACTGACTTCCTGTCACCGGAGTACGCCGCTGGATGCTTCGCTGGACACGGTGGACCGGACGGCCGTTTTGGTGGATGCCTGGTGGCCGGAGTGGGATGTGTTTTTTCAATCAGGTGAGAGAACACAGCGGGACCTTTTCCTCCCCCTGGACGGCAAGCGATGGGGGAAAGCCTCCTATTCATGGGACACAGCCCTGCACGCCTCCTTACGCAGCTTTCCCCGGCTGGCTCTCCGGCGTGCCTGGGCCACCCGCCGCCTTCGCAATGAAGGAGCCCGCAGACAGCAAGAGCTGCTGCATTGGGATGAAAGGCTGGCAGCCTGCTACGGTCGGGCGCTCAAAGCCCGCCACTCGCATCTGGTCATTTCCCAAACGCTTCTCCCATGGCTCTGGCAGCAAGGTTGGTTAGGCGGACGGACCTATGATGTCCTGATGACCCGCCTGCCGCTCCAGGTACTGCAAACCCGGCTGGATGAAGCTGCACAGCGGCATCCGGAGTCGGGCACCTGTGCTGACTTTCGCGCCAGCCCCGCTTTGGTGGAGGCAGAAACCACAGCGCTTTCCAAGGCGAGGCAATGGATAACACCTCATGCGGAGATTGCGAAACTGGCCGGCACCAAAGCGAGTTTGATTCCCTGGTCCATGCCCCAAGCACCCGGAGGCGCTTCTGCTGCGCCCGCACAAACGGCCCGCGTGGTTTTCCCGGCATCCACCTTGTGCCGAAAAGGAGCCTATGTGCTGCGCGAGGCCTTGCGGGATCTGCCGGTCACCCTTGAGCCGCTCGGCGGTGTTTTGGAGGGGGCTGACTTTTGGGACGGATTTGACCTGGCAGCTCCAGGCTCTCCTGCCGGCTGGATCACACGGGCCGACATCGTCGTGATGCCAGCCTATGTGGAGCATTGTCCGCGTTCTCTCCTGCATGCACTGGCCCATGGCCTTCCTGTGATCGCAACACCGGCTTGTGGCCTCGGGAAACGTGCCGGCGTTACTGAAGTGGCGGCAGGCGATCCCGCCGCACTTCGCTCAGCCCTCATCACCCTGCTTTCAAAAAGCCGGGTCCACGGAACGGACACGACTTCCGGCAAAATGCTGACTCACACTCCCTAACCAAGTCTCAAATCCAGGGTCAAAGGAAACTCGGGCACGCCGGGAATGATGACAGGTTCCACAGGGCCCGAAGTATGGCCGGTGGGGAAGAACCGGGCAAGACGCCGGCTTTCAGCTTCATAACTGTTCACCGGAAACGTTTCAAAACTGCGTCCGCCAGGGTGCGCCACATGGTAAGTGCATCCCCCCAAGGACCGCTTGTTCCAGGTGTCCACAATGTCAAAAACCAACGGGCTGTGTACACCGATGGTGGGCTGCAGGCAGTTGGGCGGCTGCCAGGCCCGGTAACGAACCCCGGCCACATATTCGCCCACACTACCGGTGGGGTGCAGAGGAACCTGACGGCCGTTGCACGTGATGACAAACCGGCCGTTCACAAGGCCGGAAGTTTTCACCTGCACGCGTTCCAGGCTGCTGTCCACATAGCGTACTGTTCCGCCCGGCTGGCCCTCTTCCCCCAGCACATGCCAGGGCTCCATGGCCGTGCGCAGATCCAGATGCACTCCTCGATGGGTGATCTGGCCCACGGCAGGAAACTTGAACTCAAAGTGCGGGGCGAACCACTCGGCCGACATGGGATAACCGGCTGCCTTGAAGTCCTCCATGACGTCCGTCAGGTCATCCCACACAAAGTGCGGCAGCAGGAAACGGTCATGCAACTCGGTTCCCCAGCGGACCAGCTTGCAATCATAAGGCTCCTTCCAAAACCGCGCGATGGCAGCGCGCAGCAGCAGTTGCTGGGCCAGGCTCATCTCCGCATGGGGCGGCATCTCAAAGGACCGCAGTTCCACCAGCCCCAGGCGTCCGCTGCTGCTGGAGGGGTCGAACATTTTATCAATGCAGAACTCCGTACGGTGGGTGTTGCCGGTCGCATCCACCAGGATGTTGCGAAAGATGCGGTCCACCAACCAGGGAGGAGGAGTTCCTTGTTCGGCCGTGCGGCGGTCCAATTCCTTGAATGCCAGTTCCAGTTCAAAAAGCGCATCGTTCCTGGCTTCATCCACACGTGGATGCTGGCTGGTGGGTCCGACGAAAAGTCCGCTGAAAAGATAGCTCAGAGACGGATGGTTGTGCCAGTAACCTAACAAGGATTTCAACAAATCAGGCCTGCGCAGGAAGGGTGAATCCTTCGGACGTTCTGCCCCCACCACGATGTGATTTCCGCCGCCTGTTCCCGTATGGCGGCCATCCACCATAAACTTCTCCGTTCCAAGCCGGGTGAGGCGCGCTTCCTCGTACAGCACCTTGGTGTTCGTCACCATTTCATCCCAGGTGGTAACGGGATGCATGTTCACCTCAATGACCCCGGGGTCCGGTGTCACCTTCAGCACCTGCAGACGCGGATCATACGGAGGCGGAGAACCTTCGATGATAACCGGTACTTTCATGGCCTCGGCCACATCTTCCACAGCGGCGACAAGATCCAGATAGTCCTCCACCGCAGCGACCGGTGGCATGAAAACATGCAACCTGCCTTCCCGGGGCTCCAGACACACGGCTGTGCGGATGATCCAGGCAGCAGACTCCTGCTGCGCAGGAAAGCGCTCGAGCGCATTTTCGACATCTTGTGGAGCCAGCGGCTCCAGTTTCCGGCGCTCCGGTTTTCCCTGGCCAGAATAAGGCCCCTGCGCTGTTCCAGGTGCTGCAAACGATGCGAACGGCGATGCGCCCGTCATGTCCGAGATCTCGTTCAAGACCTCCTGAAAGAGCTGGCGGGTTTCGGGACGCGGAGGCAGGTCCGGCCAGTCCCTGGCGGGATCTTCAGGATAGATCCAGGGGTAGTCTTTGGCACTGACCCAGGGGATCGAATCCAGCGGCAAACGCAGGCCCATGGGCGAGTCACCAGGGATCAGAAACATGTGGTCATCCTGCACAAACCAGGGACCGCTCTGCCAGCGAAGCTCCTCGCCATACCAGTTCCGCTGCAACGGCAAGGCGTAACCCACGACCTGGTCCAATCCCTGCTCGAAGAGGCTCGCGAGACGCTTGCGTTCATCCGGGTCTTTGAGGTTGGACTGCAACACATCCACATTCACCGGCAGCCGCTTCTCCTTCCACAGATAATAGAAGACGTCCTCATAACCGGGTTTCAGCCATTTGGGATTCACATCCAGGGCGGTTGCCAGGGCCAGGCCGAAAGCACGCGCCATGGTTTCGTCGTGTCCATAGTTCACGGACTCGTCTGCAATCAGCCCGTCGTCCTTCCATACCGGCACACCGTCCTTGCGCCAGTAGCAGCCGAGGGCCCAACGTGGCAGCGGCTCGCCCGGATACCATTTGCCAATGCCGTGATGCAGCAACCCGCCCGGACCAAACTGATGGCGGAGGCGTTTGATCAGTTCTCCGGAAAGCAGCCGTTTTTTAGGCCCGACTG
>DASWXG010000302.1:0-3803 GCA_036405615.1 Prosthecobacter sp.
GCCTCCACCAGCTTGCCAGTCAGCAGTTCACCCGCGCTGGTCAAACGGCTGGCCTGGATAGCCCCGAGCATGGCCGGTGTCGCGATGGCGATAATGAGGGCAAGGATCATGATAACCGTGAGGCTTTCAATCAGCGTGAAAGCCTCACGTGGACGGGAAGTGACGTGTGTTTTCATGTCTCAAAAATCAGTAGGTGCTGCTGTCCCAGACAGCGTTGCGAATAGCCACGGTGGCTGTGAAAATGCGGAAGTTCACACGCTCGCCCGCGAGGTACTCTTTGAGAGCTTCAAGGTCGGTGGCATACTTATCGGCCAACTCAAAGGGGGCACCGGCGGCATCGCAAATATCAACCGGGTTATTGTCATGAGCCGCGAGCCAGCGGCCCACACTGCCCTCCTCTCCTGCGACCATGGTGACCTTCACCAGCGGTGGCAGCAGGTGCTGGGTGCCCTGGCTCAGCGTGCCATCCGACTTCACCGAAGGCTTCTCCTGGGGGGTCGCCCCGTTTTTCACATACCTTGAACTGTAGCGGTACCGGGGGGCGATGTAAGTGGGTTTCTCTTTGCTCTGTTCCGCCGTTTCCGGTGACACCTGGGGGGAGACGAGGAAGAGGAGGATGTTGTCCGCAAGCGGACGTGACACCGCACCGATGTCCTGTTTGTACCACTGCGGTTTGGTGTAAACGGTATTGCCCTGGATGCCGTTGCTCACACTCTCGGCGGGGGGACGGTACTCCATGAGCTGGTAGCGGTATTTCACAGGCACCGGCTGCCCGTCCAGAAAGGGAGGGCGGTTGTCTTTGTCACTGTGGAAGCGGACAAAATAGCCGCGAGCATTGAGCAAGTTGCCCATTCCACGATAGCTCTGGCTCAAGCCCAGAGGCGCCTGGAAAAAAAGCCCGTGTCCCGGGAATTCCGCTGCGGCCCCTGAGGTCCCCAGGTCTGTGCCATACACGATGCGAAAATCCAGTTCGGACTGCCGGACGTACCCCTCCGGAGCAGCCGCCCCGCCCGGAGGAGGGATGTTGGACCCGGTGGTGGCATAGTAGTAGTCCCAATAAGGGTTCAGAGTGGCCTGGGAAAGGTTGCGGGTGATGGCTTCAAAGGCAATGCGTGCACCGCGGAACTGATTCACCTTGCTTTTGGTTTCACGCCACGAGCGCTGCATGGTCTCCAAGGCAGTCATGGTGACCAGCAGGAGCACGGACAGGACGGCCGTGGACACCAGCAATTCAACAAGGGTGAAGGCGGAAGGCCGGACAGCTCTGCCGCCAGATGGCTGGCGGTGGGCTTTCATTTGCCGGTGCGCGCAATGAGGGTTGTGTGGCTGCGGTAGGCCATGGGCAGAGCCGTGTTGAAATCAAAGCTCTCGTTGGCCACACTGGCGACATTTACCGTCACCCGGCGGAGGTAAGGATCCTCAACATCGCTGGCAATATCCGAAGGCAGGGTGACATCAAGACCCGGCACTTTCACCTGGGCTACATACGCCAGGGTGATGTCTTTCGGGTCGGAAATGGCCACCCCCTGGTCATCAAAATAGTAACGGCGACCGTTAAAATCTTCCGTCAGATCATCACCTTTCGCAGAGGAGGAAGAAGCTGCCGTGCCGGCAGCGTTCTTTTGCCATTTGGCTTGGGACACCTCTCCAAAGATGTGGGCTGTGATGCGGCTTTCCGCGGCCAGGTCACCGGCCTGCCGGATGTTGTTCAGCCCTTGGGGGATCAATCCGAGCAGGGTGGTGAGGGCCAGAGCGGTGATACCGGTGGCGACCGTGACTTCAGCCAGGGAGAAGCCGGAACGGCGGGAGACGGAAGGGAGTTTGAATTTCATCGTCTTTTAAGGGGGGCGTGGGGGTCAGTAGCCAAAGCGCTTGGTCTGCAGCACACGGAACTCATGGTATTGGTCCAGGGTCCGGCCTGCGGCATTGGTGGCAAAGTCAGGGAGGCTTTGCTGGGTGGGGTCGAGGTGGCGCTCGATGAGGGATGATCCGCGGAACTCTCCGCTGATCTTGTCGCCGTCATCGATCTTGTCGGGTCCGCTGGAGCGGGCCTTTTTCAGCGTCTGGGCCACGTAGTGGACGCGGAAGGTATTCGAGCGTGTGGTCACGCGGGGATAGATGCCGGCGTAGGGCCGCTCGCGGGTATTGTCACCCGTGAGGCGGTGGTCGCGCCAGAAGGCCTCCATCTGGCTGTCGCGGGAGGCATTGGCTGCGCCCTGCGGGACGAGGTAGATGTCGCAAATCTCGCTGGGGCTGATGAAGGCCTTGCCCTGTGCAAAGCGTACATCGAACTGGGCGAGGGTCTTCTCGGCATCAATCTTGTAGTGCCACTTCTTGCCCTGGCTCTGCCCCCAGAAGGCATTCTGGTTGTTGGCATTGGGAAACACTTTGTAGTTAGGCGCATCCGAGGTGGGCACCGCGTGGATGGTTTCGGCTGCGAGAACCGCATGCAAGCCGGTGGCACGGCGGATGTGGGTGAAGGGGAAAATCTGGTAGTTGAGGTTGATCTTCCCGGCTGTGGAAAACGGCTCGCTGATGGCATAGGGTTCCACCACCGGCATCCAGAAGAACTCCAGCAGCAAATGGTCCGCCGGGCTGTTGCCCCCCAGCTTGGTCGGTCCGCCCGGATGCCCTTGCTGCGGGCGGAACAGCAGTGTCCGCCAGGGGTCGCCGGCATGCACACCCGTCGGCAGGGAACCGAACATAACCGGAGATGGAATCATGCGGTTAGGCGAATAGAAGTCCAGCTCTGTCGTGCGGTGTCTGCCCGTCTCGCTGAAGTAGGCCACGCCACCGTCGTTATCCACAATGTTCAGGTTGCCTTCATCAGGCTTGTTGACGTAAGGGCCGTCCATGTGTGTGCCTGGGCCATTGTCGAAGTCACCATACCGCTGGGCTGCTTCGCGAGCTTCCCGGAAGTAAGGCAGATCCGGAAGACGATGGTTGGGATAGCCGGCACCGCTCTCGTTTGGAACCAGGCGGTCCGCAAAGTCCCCGGTGCCACCATAGTCGAAACCAGGCATCTGATTGGAAACATGGTTGGTAAAGCTGTGGGCCAGGCGGCGGGTGCCGTAGAAGCGGTGTTTTTCCCAGTCGGATGCAGGCACGATCTGCTTCGCTGCGGTGTGGCGGTAGTCTCCATGACGGATCATCACCGTCTGCACTACGTCGCTGCCCTCAGACTCTTCAGCCTGCAGGATCTGGGCTGAATTATTCGCACCATCACGGGTTTCGAACAGCCGGGGAGCCCCTTGCTCACCCAGGTCAAAGCCGAAGAAGAAAGCCCCCATGGTTGGCTGCCCGCCCACACGAGGCTGGAGGTTATGACGAAACATCCGGCCGCGCAGCTCCACCTCTGGAGACTGGGGAGCTTTCTTGCTGAAGTCGCCCAGGTTGTCATGCTCTTGGGAGTTGAATCCAAAAGCACCGCGGCTGTAGAAAGTCCACCAAGCCGGAGGTTCGCGCCCGGTATCTGCACCGATGGGCCGGGCAGCTGTGCGCACCAGAGTAGGCGGGCGCAGAGTCACCGCAGGAAACTCCGGCTGCAGGGTCTGCACCAGTTCCGTCGCCCGCTCCTGGCTGTTGGCATTGCGGCCGAGGTGGCCAGAATAGACTTCCAGGGTGACGGGCACAGGCTGGCTGAGGTCCGTGCCGGTGAGGGTCATGGACTTCTCGCCGAGAAGACCGACGTCAAGGTCAACAAAGTTACTGAAAAGGTCATAGTTGATCACGCACTGCGTATCGAGGGCACGGCTGGAAGGCTTCACCTCCCAGTTGTCGTTTCCCCAGCTGACATCCGCAGG
>DASWXG010000303.1:0-4368 GCA_036405615.1 Prosthecobacter sp.
AACGGAGGTGCGGCGGTGGGCAATGGCGTGGTGGTCTTTGGCGGCTGCGACAGCGTCCTGCACGTCCATGACGTCGCCACGGGCGAAGAGAAGCGCCAGATCGAGGTGGGTTCCTACATCGGCAACAACGTCGCCATTGCCGATGGCGTGGTTTATGTCTCTCACTATGGCAACCGCGTGGGGGCCTACAACCTGGCGGAGGGTAACAAACTTTGGGAATACGGCGAACGTGAGTTTGAGTACTACGCCGCCCCGGCCATCTGGGAGAAATCCGTCTTTGTCGGCGGGCGCGACAAACGCTTTCACGGCATTGACCGCGCAACGGGCAGCAAGCTGTGGGAGTTCCGCTGCCGCGACCGCATTGACAGCAGCGCCGTGGTTTGCGCAGGCAAGGCCGTGCTCTTCGGCTGCGATGACGGTTATGTGTATGCCCTGGACCCGAAGGACGGCAAAGAGCTCTGGCAGTACGAAATCGGCGCGTCTGTGAAAACTTCACCGGCCGTGGCGGGCGACTATGTGCTCGTCGGCGCGGATGATGGTGTTCTCTACTGCTTCAAGAACGCAGGGGCAAAATAGCGCAGGGGCAGTTGTTGCGGCAACGGCGGGAGAGGGGTGACTGGTTTTGACAACTGACCAGCAAGGGCAGGCCTGCACCGCCCGTGTCCTGGTAACCCGACCATGATGCGTTTTTCCCTGCCTGTCTCCGCCCGCAAGGTCTGCCTTGCTGCCCTTTGCCTGGGCCTTGTCCATGCCGGCTCCTCCGCTGCGGCTGAGGCTGTGGAGGCGGATGTCTGCATTTATGGCGGCACCAGTGGCGGAGTCGCGGCGGCGGTGCAGGCGGCCCGCATGGGAAAAAGGGTGGTGATTGCCGAACCCGGCCGCCATCTGGGCGGCATGACCTCCGGCGGCCTCAGTGCCGTGGACATTGGAGATCCCCGCAGCGTCGGCGGCATTGCCCGTGAATACTTCACCCGCCTGGCGGCCACGGTGGGCACCGTGTTGGCGTGGGACAAGCCTTTCGTGCCCAAAGGCGGCGGCCCGGCCACCGGCGGTGCCTATGCCATCGAGCCTCACAAGGCGGAGGAAGTCTTCGCCGAAATGGCCCGCCAGGCCGGGGTGAAGGTGCATTTCAAAGCACGGCTGGCCAGTGTACAGAAGGAGGGCAGCCGCATCACCGCCCTGGTCATGGAAGACGGCCAGGTGGTCCGCGCCCGCATGTTTCTGGACACCACCTATGAGGGTGACCTGATGGCGAAAGCCGGGGTGAACTACACCCTCATGCGGGAAGGCAATGCCAAGTATGGCGAAACCTACAACGGCATCTACTACGATGAGAAGTACCGCCCGCGCACGGGCCACCTCATGCCCGGGGACAGTGGCCGGGTGGCGGGTGGGCAGGGTGTCTGGGACCGCGATTTTCCCCTGGACCCTTACGTGGTCAAAGGTGACCCCAAAAGCGGTCTGCTGCCTCTGATCCAGAAAGGCGAACCCGGCGAGCCCGGAGCCCCCGCCCCCGGTGTGCAGGCCTACTGCTTCCGCCTCTGCCTGACCACGGACCCGGCCAACCGCATCCCCATCACACCGCCAGCGGACTACAATCCGAAACGCTACGAGATCGTCGTCCGCTTCATCGAGGCCTGCCTCGCCAACGGGGATGACATGGACCTGCGCTGGTTTTCCAAACACGACGCCCTGCCTAACCAGAAGTGGGATTTTAACACCGCCACCTTTGGCGGCAACCTCCCGGGTGCCAGCCATGCGTGGCCGGAGGCATCTTATACCCGGCGTGAGGAGATCGCCCAGGACCATGAAAACTATCACCGCGGTCTTTTGCACTTCCTCGTCACCGACAACCGCGTCCCTGAAAAGGTCCGCAAGGACATGCAGCGTTTCGGCCTGCCCAAGGATGAGTTTCAGGACAGCGGCGGCTGGCCCCACCAGATCTATGTGCGTGAAGCCCGCCGCATGATCAGCGACCTGGTGCTGACCGAGCACCACACCTTTGGCCGCAAGATCGCCGCCCATTCCGTGGGCCTTGGCAGCTATGGCACGGACACGCACGAGATCCGTCGCATCGTCAAGGACGGTGTGGTGATCCGGGAGGGGAAAACAGCCGGTGGCCGCGGCGGTTTTGGCCCTTATCAGATCGGTTATGAAGCCCTCGTGCCCAAGGCGCAGGAGTGCGAAAACCTCTTCGTCACCTTTGCCCTCAGCAGCAGCCATACCGCCTTCAGCAGCATCCGCATGGAACCCGTCTTCATGGTGACCAGCCAGAGCGCCGCCACGGCTGCCGTGCAGGCTCTGGACGCCGGAGTGCCGGTGCAAAAGGTGGACTATGAAAAGCTGCGCGAACGCCTGGAAAAAGACGGCCAGGTGCTCACCTGGAAGTTTGAGTCCGGCGGCGGGCATTGAGGGGGCGCAGAGGCATGTCGCATTCAGGCTTCCGGCCAAATGAATATTGACGGCTGGTTTGCAGCACCGCCAACATGGCCGCATGAAGTTTAAAGGTAGGTTCGCACGGCTGCTTTTGCCAGGAATGATCCTGGTGACAGAGATGACGCTTCAGGCCGAAGCGGCCAGGGGAAAACCATCTCCCGTCAAAGTTATCTTCGACACCGACATGCTGACGGATTGTGACGACGCCGGGGCCATGGCGGTGTTGCATGCGCTGGCAGATGCGGGCGAGTGCGAGATCCTGGCGACGGTCCTTAGTGTGCCGGATCCGAACTCCGCTGCGACTGTGGACGCCATCAACCGCTACCGGGGGCGCGGTGATCTGCCCCTGGGTATCGTCAAACGTGGCGGCGTGCGAGAGAAGTCGCGCTTTGTGGCGGAGATCGCGAAGGAGTTCCCTCACCGTCTTCAGGATGGAAAGCCGGTGCCGGATTCCGTGGAGGTTTATCGGCGGGTTTTGGAGCAGCAGCCGGACCGCTCCGTGACTCTCATCACCGTCGGTTATCTGACAAACCTCAGACATTTGCTGGAACTTCAGGCTGAAAACGGCAGACGCAGCGGTGCCGAACTCATCCGGTCCAAGGTGGCCCGCTGGGTGTGCATGGGCGGTAACTTCATCGGCAGCCCGCCGAAGGACGATCTCAAACTGGGGAACGTGAACTTCCAGCGGGATGCAGAGTCTGCCCTGGCCGTGGTCCGGCAATGGCCTGGAGAAATGGTCTTCGCGGGTCGCGAAGTCTGCTCCGTGCCCAGCGGGCTGGCGATTGGTGAAGGCCTGGCTTCCACGCCGGAAGACAACCCCGTCCGGCGGGCCTATGAGCACTACTTTGGTGGAAAGTTGAAGAACCGCCATGTGGCCGATCTGGCCACGGTGCTTTATGCCGTAAGAGGCGGGGCAGACTGCTGGGATCTTTCCCTTCCCGGTCGTATGGACCTGCATTCTGATATGACTTTTGACTGGCTACCGCAGCCGGAGGGCCGCCAGCGTTATCTTTTGAAAAAGCAAGTCCGGGGACGGCCTAACGACAGGCATGTCGAGCAGGTGCTGGATGAGTTGCTCGTGCGTGCCCCGGCGGCGGACCAAACAACAATCGCCAGCGGCCTGAACAGCCCCCCCGTTCCGCCGAGCCCCGTCATTGCCGGCATCGAGTGGGCGCCGCCTGAAACGATCCGCCGCGACGCAAAGGACGGCGACAACTGGCCCGTGACTTGGGCGGCGGATGATGCGCTCTACACCACCTGGGGGGACGGCACGGGATTCAACCCCCGGGTGGACAAGAAACTCAGCCTGGGCTTCGCGCGGGTGACGGGAGGCCCGGAAGACTTTCACGGGCAGAACATCCGTTCACCGCAGGAGCAGCTGGGGCAGGGGAGGTCTGGCAAAAAGGCCTGGGGCATCCTGGCGGTGGATGCGAGGATTTACTTGTGGTTAGGTCACGCCAACTTGAAAGGCGGTGCTTCCCAGCTCGCCTGGTCGGATGACAAAGGAGCCACCTGGGTTTTTGCAGATTGGAAGTTCGAGGAGTTTGGTCTGCCCGGGTTTATCAACTTCGGCCGCGCGTATGCGGGGGCACGGGATGATTTCGTGTATGCGTATTCCCACGACGGCTCTTTGGCAGACACGCCTGCAGACCGCTTTGTTCTCATGCGGGCAAAAAAGGATCGCCTTGCCGAATAGTCCGCCTGGGAGTTCCTGGTGAGTGTGGATGAAAAGACGGGCGAGCCTGAATGGTCATCCGATATCAGCCGGCGTGGCGCGGTCTTTTCAAACCGGGATTCCTGCCTGCGCTCCGCCATCGCTTACTGCGCACCGCTGAAGCGCTATCTCTGGTGGCAGCACGTCCCATTGCCACCCGGAGCAGGCGACCGTGGCGACACCCGGTTTGAAGGCGGCTTTGCCGTCTATGACGCACC
>DASWXG010000304.1:0-4705 GCA_036405615.1 Prosthecobacter sp.
CGGGCGACGGAAAAGGCCAAGGCCGAGCGCGGAAGCTTCTGGAAGCGGGACTTGTCCTCGCCGGACGCTTATGCCGCCTCTCTGGAACCCAACCGTGTCCGTTTGCGGGAGATGCTGGGCGTGGTGGACCCGCGTCTGCCGGTGAAGGCGCTGGAGGTTCTTTCAGACACAGAGGAACCGGCAGTGGTGCTGGAGACCGCCTCTGCCACGGTCCGCCGTGTGCGCTGGCTGGTGCTGGAGGGGGTGCATGGCGAGGGGCTTCTCATCGAACCGAAAGGTCCCGTGCATGCCCGCATCATCTGCCTGCCGGATGCGGATACGCCGCCGGAGAAGTTTCTGGAAGCCGCCCTCGTTCACTCCGGGGCCCAGGTCATCATTCCGAGGCTGGCTTCCCGCAACTGCGAGTTTTCAGGCAGCGAGGCATTTAACATCCGCACCAATGTGCCGCACCGGGAGTGGATCTACCGCCAGGCCTTTATCCAGGGCCGCCACATCCTGGGTTTCGAGCTTCAGAAGATCCACGCTTTGACAGACTGGCTGGCCTCTCGCCCGGAAAAGCTGCCGCTGGCGGTGGCCGGTTTTGGTGAGGGCGGCGTGCTGGCGCTCTATGCCGGGGCGCTGGATGGGCGGCTGGATGCGGTGTATCTCTGGAGCAGCTTTGGCCCGCTGGAAGACCTATGGCAGCAGCCGCTGTACCGCAGTGTCTATGGTCTGCTGCGCGAGTTTGGCGCGGCGGAACTGGCGGCCATGGTGGCCCCGCGCAGGCTGGCTGTGCAGCACGCGGGATTCCCCAAGGTGAAAGGCCCGCCTGTGGCAAAGGATGGTATGAGGGCGGTGGCCGCGCCCGGGTTCATTCCGGTGCCGCCGCTGGAGGCCGTACAGGTGGAGATGCAACGGGCGCGGGACCTGGTGCCTGCTTTTCAAAACTGGGGCGAAGTCTTCCAAGACCAGACGGGTAACGACATCATCATCCGTCACCTCTTTCCGGGCAAAACCGGTGAAGGCATGATCCAGGCCCGCAACAGCTCCGGCCAGGGGGACGTCTTCCGCCTGAAGGAGCGGCCCGGTGCGCAACGCGAGCTGGTGTGGGAACTGCAGCAGTACTGCCAGCGGCTGCTTATCACCAATGAAGCAGGGCGGAACACGGATTTCTGGCAGAAGCTGCCGCTCAAGTCTGTGGTCGAGTTTGAAGCCCATACCGAGGCCCAAAGAAAGCGTTTCTGGGAAGAGGTGATCGGCAAGTTTCCGGACCCGGATGTGCCGGTGAACCCTCGCAGCCGCCAGGTGCGCGAGACGGAAAAGGCGGTCATCCATGAGGTGGTGCTGGATGTCTGGAAGGACGTTTTTGCCTGGGGCTGGCTGGCCCTGCCCAAAGACTTGAAACCGGGAGACAAACGCCCCGTGGTGGTCTGCCAGCACGGCCTGGAAGGCCTGCCCGAACATTGCTTTGAGACGGATGAAAGCACCCGTGCCTGGCAGGCCTACAAGGCCTTTGCCCTGCGGCTGGCAGAGCAGGGGTACATTGTGTTTGCCCCGCATAACCCCTACCGTGGCAAGGATGAGTTTCGCGCGCTTCAGCGCCGTTTGCATCCGCTGGGCAAGTCGCTCTACTCCGTCATCAATGCCCAGCATCAGCGCATCCTCGAATGGCTGAAGGCCCAGCCCTTTGTGCAGCCGGACAAGATCGCTTTTTACGGCCTCAGCTATGGCGGCAAAAGCGCCATGCGTACCCCGGCGGTGCTGAAGGATTACTGCTTCAGCATCTGCTCCGGTGACTTCAATGAATGGGTGCGCAAGTGCGCCAGCACCGACTTTTCCCGCAGTTATGTTTATGCTGGTGAATACGAGATCTGGGAATGGGACCTGGGCGGCAGTTTTAACTATGCCGAGATGGGGGCCCTCATTGCCCCGCGCCCGTTCATGGTCGAGCGCGGCCACCGCGATGGCGTGGGCGTGGACGAGTGGGTGAACTATGAGTATGCCAAGATCCGCCAGTTGTACAACCAGCTTGGCATCGGCGACCGCACGGAGATCGAACACTTCGACGGGCCTCACACCATTCACGCGGTGGGCACCTTTGACTTTATTCATCGTTGGTTTGGTGAGCCTGGGGCGAAGTGAGGCGGGGGCTTTGGACTGCTCCCTTGTCTTGTCGCATCTTTCCTGGCAGAATGTGTCGAGAAATGGAAACAGCAGTCATCTCCCTGGCAACGACCCGTCGCGATTCCGGCAGGCCGCCTGTTTTCGCTCTGTTTGTAGCCGGGAACTGCCTCGCTTTGTCGGTGATGTGCAACTTGGTCACTCTGGCCAGCGGGGACTACCGGGGCGTCATGAGTCTTTCGCTGCTCTCCCTGGCAGTCTCCACTGCGTGCAGCGTCTGGGCTTATCGGAAAGGTGGAAGGATCGCCCGCTGTGCGGCCCTTCTTTTCCTCGCCGTGGTTTTCATCCTCCTGACGGAAACAGGGCGGCGTCTGGTGGCCAGTTTCACCTGGTATTAAGCGGTTTCTCCCTCCCTTTCCGGGAAGCCGTGCTACGCTGCCCCGCTTCGCAACAAAGCCCTGGCTGGCCGCGTATCTTCCTTTGCAGCCGGCCGTTGAGTGCTGGCATTGTCTGTATCTGTATTTCCCATGCCTTCCAATCCCATCGGTTCCTGCTCCCCGGCCTCCTGGTCACGCCGCAGCCTTTTGTCTGCGGGCGGTCTGGGCATGCTGGGCCTCACGCTGCCGCGCATCCTGCGGGCCAGCGAGGCGGTGGTGACGGAGAAGATGATCGCCCGGGCAAAGTCGGTGGTCTTCATGTTCCAGTGGGGCGGCCCCAGCCACCTGGAGACGTTTGACATGAAACCGGACGCGCCGGAGGGCATTCGCGGATTTCACAAGCCCATCAAATCCAGCGCGGACGGCATCTACGTCTCCGACCGCCTGCCGAAGACGGCCAAGATCATGGACAAGGTGACCCTCATCCGGTCCATGCATCACACGATGAAGAACCACAATAGCGCCGGTTACTACGCGCTCAGCGGTCATGCACCGCCGAGCGATGACCAGCGCCTGAAGGATTCGCCAGACCTGTTTCCTGCCTATGCCTCGGTGGTGGACCGTCTGGCGCCGGGCAGGGGAGAGATCCCCACCGCTGCCAGCCTTCCGTGGACCATCAGCGACGGCTCCTTCACCCCGGGCCAGAAGGGCAGCTTCCTCGGCAAGCAGCATGATCCCTTTTTCATTCTTCGCGACCCGAGTGCGCCGGACTTTGCCCTGCCGGAACTGAGCCTGCCGCCCGGCATCACCTACGAGCGCCTTACCGCCCGGCGGGAACTGCAAAAGCTGGTGGATGCGCAGACCCGGCTCATGGATTTTTCTGCCGAGGCCCGTGGCATTGAAGGTTACTACGACAAGGCCCTGGCCATGCTGCACAGCGAAAAACTGCGTGCCGCCTTCGATCTCTCCAAGGAGCCTGACAAAGTGCGCGATGCCTATGGCCGCACTGCCTATGGACAGAGCTGCCTGCTCGCCCGCCGTCTGGTGGAGGCCGGGGTGAAGTTTGTCACGGTCAATTTTGCCGCAGGCATCGGCGGCCAGAGCACCACCTCCGGCGGCTGGGATACGCACGGGTTCAATGACACCCGCATGTTCCCCATCATTGATGCCTACCACATGCCGATGACGGAGCAGACGCTGCCCACCTTTCTCAATGACCTGGAGGAACGCGGCCTGCTGGATGAGACGCTGGTGGTCTGGGTGGGCGAGTTTGGCCGCACGCCGCGCATCAACAAAAGCATCAGCCGCGACCACTGGCCGCAGTGCTACACCGCCCTTCTGGCCGGCGGCGGCGTGAAGCGCGGTTTTGTCCACGGGGCCTCGGACAAGAACGGTGAGTACCCGGCGGAAAAGCCGGTGAAGCCGGACGACCTCGCCGCCACCATGTATCACCTGCTCGGCATCCGCCATGACACGGAGGTGCATGACGTGGCCAACCGCCCCGTGCCCATCAGCTACGGCAAGGTCATCCAGGAGATCATTGCCTGAGAAGCAGGAGCGGGCGCTTTGGTGGCCGGATGCAGGCCTCCGATGCTGGAAAGTTGCCAAACCGGCCCGCAACAGGCAATATTTGTGGCGATAAGCCGCCAGTCCTGCCGTTATCTCTTTCCCCCAAACAATGTCTGCCCCTGAACAAGCCGTCCTCCTGTACTGCCGCTGCGCCTATGCCCAGGTCGTCCCGTCCGGGGTGAAGAACGCCGTGCTGCAGCAGTTGTGCGACTCCGGGGCGGGGTTTGAAACCGTCTCGGACCTCTGCGAAATGGCCGCGCACCGTGATCCCCGTCTGCAGGAGCTTTCCCGCTGCGGCAGGCTGCGCGTGGCCGCCTGCTACCCGCGCGCCGTTACGGGGCTGTTTCACCAGGCAGGCGCGCCGCTGCCGCCGGGGACTGAGATCCTGAATATGCGCACCCAGACAGCGGAAGAAATCGTCGCCCAGATGCTCGCACCTGCCGGTCAGGCAACGTCAACACCTCCCGTCGAAGCGGCGGAAACCCCTCCTGCGGCCACTGACATTTCTGCGTCTGCGCCCGTTCTGGCCTGATGGCCTCCGTTTTTACCGTCTCTTTCCCCTTCTTCACTTCTTTTCAGCCGCTCTCTTTTTTCATGATCACCCACACTGCCCGCCCGCTGAAAGTTGTGCTGTATGAAGGCAACGGCTCCATCCCGCT
>DASWXG010000305.1:0-6855 GCA_036405615.1 Prosthecobacter sp.
GAGTATCCGGAGCCTGCCCTGGTGCGGGCTTGATCAAACCCGTCTTGTTTTGTTTCCTCCGCCCGTTCTCTGGCCTTCAATCCAGGGAGCGGGCGGAATCATTTTCAGGGACGTCTGGCAAACCAGACCAGGAATTCGCGATTGCCATCGGTCCCCTGGATGGAGGATTCCACAAGGCCCCGCCATTCCAACTCCGGACGTGATTCCACAAAGGTCTGGATGCGTGTGCAGGCCTTCACATGCAGTTCGGGCTCGCGCACGATGCCGCCCTTTCCCACTTCTTCCCGGCTGAGTTCAAACTGGGGTTTGACCAGCACAACCGCCTGTCCGCCCGGTTTCAAGACCGTCAGTGCCCCCGGCAGAACCAGCGTGAGGGAGATGAACGAGACATCCGCCACGATGACGTCCACCTGTTCGGGCACATCCGTTGGCTGAAGATGCCTCACATTAAAATTCTCCCGGCATACCACACGGGGGTCGCTGCGGAGTTTCCACACCATCTGGTTGGTACCGACATCGAAAGCATAGACCTTGACTGCGCCTTTCTGCAAAAGGCAGTCGGTAAACCCTCCGGTTGAGGCCCCGACATCCATGGCTACCCGCCCCTGGACATCGACCCCAAAATGGTCCAGCGCGCCTTCGAGCTTGAACCCGCCCCGGCTGACAAAACGGGGCGGTTCCTTGACGCGCAACACGGCGTCCTGGCGGACAAGCCAGCCAGGTTTGGTGATGATTTCCTCTCCCAGGAAGACTTCACCGGCCATGATCAGCCGTTTAGCCTGTTCACGGGAGGGGCACAGCCCTCTCTGCACGAGGGCGAGATCCAGTCGTATGCGGGCCATCAGCGTCCAACGGGCGCAATGATTTCGTCACCGGGCTCCACGCTGACTCCAGCGGGGATGGAGGCAAAGTCCAGGTCGGCAACACACTCGTTTTCCTCAATAGCGTCCGTCACGGTCACTTTCGCCAGAACAGCATTGGCCCGGCGGATCTCAAATTTCTGGCCTTTGGTGATTCCCGCCTTCGAACCGGAGTCCAGCACCACAAACCCCTGCTCTTTCACCACCGTCTTCACCCTGGCGATGGGCTGGGCAGCCAGAACCTGTTTTTGCACAGGGGTCAGGGTATTCGTGGAGATTCCTTTGGCCTCAGCCTCGGCCACAGATTTGGGGATGGTCAGCCCGCCGCCGGGCAAAGTGCCTGCCCCGGCCATGATTTCTGCGGGGGGCTCGGCAGCCGGAGGTGCGGCGGCAATGGTGCCCGGCGCAGGAGGCGGGGGCGGAGTGATGCTGGCGGCCGGTGCGGTCGGCAGAGGGACCAGGGAACTCTGGTCAGGTCGGGCAGCTTTTTCAGCCTCCAGCTTTTCTTTCTCAAACTCATGCTCCCGCTTCAGCCCTTTGATCTCCTGCTGGCCTTCCCAGGCCAGGTAGCTGGTAATGCAGAGGAGAATGATGGTCAAAGCCAGGGCAAAATGAGTCAGTCGCATGCCCTCCATGTAAACGCGGATTGAGAATTCCGAAAAGGGAAATCCTCGCCCCTTGCGCCCGTGGTTATGCGTTTCACTATAAGGCGCACATGATGGACATCGCACTTTTCAGGTTGCCCGGCGGACGGGCGTGGATCGGCCAGGGGCCTTTTGAATCCTTTGAGGAAGCCCCGGCCAGCGGTGGTGTGTTTTATGTGAACGATTTTGATCTCAGCGATCCCCGTCCGTGGAAAAAGCCCATGCATCTTTTGGAAGTGACGGCGGACACCCTGGCCCAGGCTGCCGGCTGGGATGGCGCACAGACGCCCCACATCCGCTGGGCCAAACCCTCGACCGAGTGGTTCAAGATGGCCTTCCGCCGCATCCGCAGGGAGGTACTGTCCAAACGCCTGGAGAAAATGGTGCCCGTGCTGACAGAGCGCGGAACCATCACCGAAGGTGACCCCGTGCGCCTGCTGGAACGGGTGATGACCGCCCCGGAAAACACTTGGGGCTACGGATGGGTCCACGAAGGCCAGGGTTACCTGGGTGCTACCCCGGAACTGCTGTTCCGCTCTGTCGGCGGCAAGGTGGAGACCATGGCTCTGGCAGGCACTGCAAAGCCGGGAGATCAAAATGCATTCCTGTCCGACGTCAAAGAGATCGAGGAGCATGAAATCGTCGTCCGCTATCTGATGGCGCAGCTCTCCCCCTTGGGGACGGTGGAACGGGACCCACGCGGGCTCTGCCAGGCCTCCCAACTGCTGCATTTCCAGACCAACATCCGGGCCACTCTGCCGCAACCGGCCAGCCCTGACCGCCTGGTCAAAGAGCTGCATCCCACGCCTGCCGTGGGCTGCCTGCCACGCGACGACCACTGGCTGGCCAAGCTGCGCGAGTATCGAACCCAGCTTAAGGTTCCTGGTTTCTTCGGCGCGCCGTTTGGATTCATCGAGCCCGGCACCGGCGCGGAGAGCGTCTGCCACATGGTGGTCTCCATCCGCGGCATCGGCTGGAAGGGCCAGGACGCCCAGCTGCCGTCCGGCTGCGGGATCGTCGGCGGCAGTGCCTTTGATCATGAATGGCGGGAACTGCGACTGAAACGCGAATCCGTGGTTACAATGCTTGGCCTTTGAACCGAGGCCCGATTGCCTAACCTCGCCTCCGCGACTGATGAACACCCACCTCGTCCGCTCCCTGCTCACAGCGCTTGCACGCATGGGCGTTGCGGAAGTATGCGTGGCCGCAGGCGCACGAAATGCCCCCATCGTGGCGGCCCTGACCTCCAGCGAAGGGGTGAAGCTGTGGAACTTTTTTGAAGAGAGAAGCGCCGCCTTTTTCGCCATCGGCCGCATTCTGGCCGACCGCGCCCCCGTGGCCGTTCTCACCACCTCCGGCACCGCCGCTGCGGAGCTCCTGCCCGCAGCAGTCGAGGCCCACTATCAAGGGCTGCCCCTGGTTTTGATCACTGCCGACCGGCCCCGCCGGTACCGTGGAACGGGAGCACCTCAGGCCATCGAACAAAAGGACCTTTTCGGCCCCTACGTCTCCGGCTGTCTGGATGTGGAGGTGGGAGTCAGCCTCTCCTGGCCCACGCGTATCGGCCCCCGTCCGCTGCACATCAACATCTGTCTGGACGAGCCTCTGGCGACCAATCTCAACGGCATTGATTTCCTGGCCCATCATGGGCCAACGGCCGCCCGTCCTGCAGCTCCGCCTTCCTATGTTCTGCCTTCGGAACCCACGGCGGTGATTGCCTCCGGGCTCACTCTGTCCGAGGCGAAAGAAGCTGCCTATGTGCTGGACAAACTCCGCCTCCCCATCCTGGCCGAGGCCACGTCCAATCTGTGGAGACTTCCTGAGGCAGACTGCCTTTCCACGCTCCTGCATGAGGCGTCTGAAACGGCACTTCAATCTCTGAACGCCCGCCATATCCTTCGCCTCGGGGGCATCCCCACCGCCCGCTGGTGGCGTGACCTCGAAGACCGTCCCGACGTTCAGGTCACCAACATCAGCCGGCTGGCCTTTCCTGGACTGGCGCGGCAAGAAGGTGTGCAGACCCTGCCATGGACGGCGCTGCGGACCCTGCCGAATCATGTTCTGCCGCCAGCCATCGTGGCCTGCAGCACCTCTGACATGGAGCAGGCCCTGCTCAGTCATCCCCTTTCCGAGCCGGCCTGGATCCGTGAACTGGCACTCGCCATTCCTTCGGGAAGCCGGGTTTTTCTCGGCAACAGCCTCCCCATCCGGGAATTCAATTTGGCCGCCGCCAGCATCCAGCCCGGAGTGGAGTTCTTCGCCAACCGGGGCGCAAATGGCATTGACGGCCTGGTTTCCACCTGGCTGGGAGTCAGCGCCATTGTCCGCGAAAGCTGGCTGGTGCTGGGAGATCTCAGTGCCATGTATGACCTCGCAGCCCCGTGGATCATGCCGCAGCTGCCCGCGGGCAACCGCCGTCTGGTGGTCATCAACAACGGGGGCGGAAAAATCTTCTCCCGGGTGGCCTCGCTCCGTCACCTGTCCACACAGGCCCGCCATATCATTGAAAACCGCCACCGGGTGACTTTTGCCCCCTGGGCGGAAATGTGGGGTCTGGCCTACGAGCAGATCACGGATCCGGCCCAGCTCCTGGAAATTCAGGACGGCCCTGTGCTGGTGGAAATCATGCCCGACACCGTCTCGACCGACGCCTTTTACGCAGCCGTCAAAGGCTGAAATGAGGGCATCAAAAAGCCCGGCCAGTATCCCGGCCGGGCGTGGGCTTCACCCGGAGCCAGGAGAAACAGGCAAGGCCGCCTCCCCCAGCCTCCAAGCTCAGTCTTGCATCACTTCTTCTCAGGGTTGCACTTGGTGCAGACCTTGCCTTCCTTCTCTGCATCCACGCAGCAAGGGTGGGCGCACTTTTCGCCTTTCTTGGCGGCCTTGTCACAGCAGCCGCCGGGCTTGTAATTCTTTTCAGCAGCGACTGCTGTTCCGATGAGGGCCAGAACCGCCATGGCGGCAAGGGTGTGGATCGTTTTCATGGTGTGGGGTGGTGCTAGTTGTACACCGGTTCCGTCCTGGACCAGAGATGGTTCAGAAAAGCACCGGATGCGTCACAGGCGAGCATGGTCGCAAATTTGGTTGGGCAAAAGCAAGACGGTTCTTTGCAAAATCCGCCTTTCTTCATGTCCATGATCAAATCCGACCAGCCATCATGAAGAGGGGCTGGTTACTGCGCCTTCCCTAAAGGCCGCGCTTCGGTGGCCTTGGTCTGGGTCAAGCTGTCGCCCAATTGCTGCCGGAAAGGCTCGGCCATTTTTTTCAGCCGTTCAACCACCTCCGGGTGCTCAGAGCTGACATCCTTGGTTTCCCCCACATCGTCCTTCAAATTGTAGAGGGCCGGGGATTGCTGGGCCACTTGATAGCCATGCCGGGTGGCAATCCCCTCAATACCGGACTGGGTGATGGCCGCCGGTTTCATGTTTTCCCAATTGGAAGGTTTGCCATCCACGCCCGGCGTGCTGTGCGGGGTGATGTAGGGGTGGGCAAAATGAAGCTTCCACTCGCCGCTGCGGATGGCCTGCAATTCGCCCCCGGCATAGACAGCCACCACTTCATGAGGGCTCTTCGCCGCTTCTTTACCTAACAAGAGGTCTGTCACGTCCTTGCCATCGATCTTGCGTCCTGGGGAAGCTGCAGCGACCGGGGTTGGGGCAGCCTGTTTTGCAGGCTCCTGCAGAGCAGGTTTGCCCGCGGAGCCAGTCTGGGTTCCCGTCTCCGGAGAAGAGACCGGAGCCGCGCTCTCCGCCGGAACAGCAGGCGACGAAGCTGCGACAAGATGTTCCAGGGTGGGCAGCAGATCCATGCCGGTGAAGAGTTCCTCGCTCACCTTCCCTGCGGGCACTTTCCCGGGCCAGCGGGCAATGAAGGGCACCCGTACACCACCTTCATAACTGGTCAGCTTTCCTTCCCGGAGAGGTGCAGCAGAGCCCGCATGGTTGCCATAGCTCAGGAAGGGTCCGTTATCGGACATGAACATCACCAGAGTGTTGTCCGCCACACCGGCCTGCTCCACCGCCGCCAGGATGATACCGACACTCCAGTCCAGTTCCTCCACCACGTCGGCATACAATCCGTTAGGCGACTGGCCTTTAAACCGGTCTGAGGCAAAGATGGGCACATGCGGCATCACGTGCGGCACATAAAGGAAGAACGGTTTTTTCTCGTTCCGGCGGATGAAACTGACTGCCTTTTCCGTAATGCGCCGGGTAAACTGACTCTGGTCCGGATCTGTCTGCGCCACCTTTTCGTCATCATAGAGCGGCAGGGGCGGCATTTCTGCGGCCAGAGAGGGGTGGTATTTGCTGTTGTCGTTGGAATACGGGATGCCCCAAAACTCGTCGAAACCATGTTTCATAGGATGGAACATGGCGGCCGTCCCCAGGTGCCATTTGCCATGAATGGCAGTGGTGTAACCGTGCTGTTTGAACATCTCCGGCAGGAGGCGTTCGTCCAGGTGAATGCCCTCTTTGCTGGTGTGATTCAAGGCACCCTGCATCCCCACGCGGTTGGGATAACATCCCGTCATCAAAGCAGCGCGCGAAGCACTGCACACCGCCTGTGCGACATAGAAGGAGGTGAACTTCGTCCCCTGTGCCGCCATGCGGTCGAGATGGGGTGTGCGGATGGTCTTGGAACCGTAGCAGCCGAGGTCCGAATAGCCCAAATCATCTGCGACAATGAGGATCACATTGGGCGGACGGGGCACCGGGGTCGGAACAGGCGCAGACAAGGCCGCCCCTTGCTTTGCACCCTCTGGAGCGGCCGGAGCCGTTACGGCAGCCGAAGGAACATCACCTCCAGGTGTGGGAGCTGGCTTGGTCGGAGGCGTGGCATCCTGGGCAAAAGCCGCACCGGAAAAAAGGAACGAGAAGAAAAGGGAACGCATGAGAAAAAGGCCCGGCACCATCCGTGCACGTGCAGCAGGTTCAACGACAGAAAATGTCGCCGCCTTGCGGTCCACGCTGCCGGAAGGCAATGCACAGTCATTCTCCCTTGCCGCCTTTGTCGATCTCGGCCACGGGAATGTCCGGCGAGCAGATCTGCGAGAGATAGTGGCGCAGGCGGTCTTCCATGTCCGGCATCATGGAGTCCCCCAGGCACATTATTCCATTGGCCAGCCACAACATACCCCACGCGGCGAGCGGGAAGATGATCGTCCAGACGCTCAGCAATCCAAACAGCAGAATGAATCCCGTCCAGAAAGCCATAAAAATCTGCACGAAGCGGTTGGCCGAAAAAACGCCCTGAAGAACAGTACCTCCCGTAGCCAGGTCCGCAGTCAGCGTGCCATGAAAAATCGGCGCAAACGAGTTACTAGCCCGCTTCATTTTCCAGCCCACATGTAC
>DASWXG010000306.1:0-7983 GCA_036405615.1 Prosthecobacter sp.
ACTCTTTATACCATTGATCTGGGTTCGGCATCGCTGGTCGGTACTCCGGTGGTGACCAAGTATTCAAGCACGGGCTCAAATACCACAGGTAACTTTGGCGACATCGTCTGGGATCCCCTGACGGACAAAATCTACGGTTACAACACGAACGATTCCGCCAACCTGGGTTTGTTTGAGATCAACCCCACGACTGGCATGTGCACACGCGTGGCGGCTTCCTTCCTGTCCACCTTTGGCTCGCTGGTGATCGACGCCAACGGTCTCGCCTATGGTTATGGAAGCCAGAGCAGTTCCACGGCGCAGGACACCCTGTATGTTTTCAACCGCACCAACGGAGTGCTGAACGGAACCATGACCACTGTGGGCAGCGGCCCGGTCGTGACCAACTCGGACGGTGCTGCCTGTCCCGGGGCACCGCCCTCCATGAAGCTGGGAAATCTGGTCTGGAACGATGCCAACGACAACGGCCTGAAGGACACCAATGAGCAGGGCATTGATGGGGTAGCTCTGCGGCTTTTCCTCGGTGGTGAAAATCCTTTGACCGCGACCCCTGCTGCCACAGTGACCACTTCAGGCGGTGGTCTTTACGCCTTCGACAACCTGTCTCCCGGCCAGTACTTTATCTACATCCCGACGCCGCCTGCTGCCTTCCCGCTGAGCAGCTACATCACTGACACGGCAGACAACAGCCAGGACAATGATGACAACGGCACCCAGACCACCCAGGGGCAGCCAGTGCGCAGCCCTCTGATTTCTCTGGTGGCCGGAACAGAAGCCACAACGGATGGGGATGGCGACAGCAACACCGACCTGACAGTGGACTTTGGCTTCCGGGCCTGTCCGGTCCTCGCCTTTGGTGGTGCCAACGCACCTGCGGCCACTGTTGGTGTGCCTTACAGTCATACCTTTACCACAGGCAACGGCAGCGGCTTGTACACCTGGTCTCTGGCCAGCGGCACCCTGCCTGCGGGGCTGAGCATGAGCACCGCAGGTGTGGTTAGCGGCACGCCTACCATTTCCAATGGAGCCGGTGTGTCTGTGACAGTCCGGGTGACGGATTCCCTCGGCTGTCAGGCAACGTCAGCTGTGACGCTGGTGGTTCTGCCCAACATGGATTTTGGGGACTATGCTCCTTTCCCAAGTGCTTCGAGCATCGCAAGCGTCAACTTGCGAATCGGTGCAACGGTGGACACGGAGGCCAGCGCGACCACCAATGCAACGGCCGTGGGAGATGACCAGACTGGAACGGATGACGAAGACGGCGTCACCTTGCCTGTCACCGTGGAGCAGGGAACGGCGAACAGCCTGAGTGTGACCGTCACCAACAACAGCGGCGCTGCGGCCTACCTGAATGTGTGGATGGATTTCAACCGCAACGGAGGTCTGGGGGACGCTGGCGAGTTGATCGCCACGAACGTGCTCATTGCCAACGGCACCGCCAATGCGGTGCGTACGGTGAATTTCAATGTCCCGGCGACGGCGTCCGTGGGGGCAAGCGCTGTCCGTGTGCGGCTGACGAGTGTGACCACACCCGGGCCTGACGGGGCCGATGGTACAGGTGAAGTGGAAGATCATGCCATTTCCATCATTCCGCCGACCCGTGACTATGGTGACTTTGTCGGCTTCGCGAATGCATCTCAGGTGGTCACTCCCAGCCTGAAACTGGGCGCCCAGGTGGAAGCTGAGGGCACGCCCGTGACAAACGCCGATGGCACCGGTGACGACATCACCGGCATTGATGACGAAGATGCCGTCACGTTCCCGGCCATGACCGCCGGCCAGCCTGTGACGCTTACCGTGCCTGCCACCAACCAGACCGGCAGCCCAGCCTACGTCAACGCCTGGATTGATTTTAACAATGACGGCGTCCTCCAGTCTGAGGAGCAGATTGTGTCCCAGCTTCTGGTTCCAGCCGGCTCCAGCAACGTGCCGTTGAGCCTGGACTTCACGGTGCCGACAGACGCTGTGACAGCGGCGACTTTTGTGGGGGCCCGTTTCCGGTTTTCTGAAGAACCTGCGCCCGGTCCCACGGGGGCTGGTGGCGATGGTGAAGTGGAAGATTATGCGGTGGTGATTCTCGCCCCCATCACCGACTTTGGTGACTGGGACCGTGGACCGTCGGTTTCCAACACAGCGGACTCCCGTCTGCGTCTGGGCAGTTCCGTGGATGCTGAATATGCTGCCACTACCAATGCCACGGCCACGGGGGATGACCTTACGGGCGTGGATGATGAAGATGGCGTGACATTCTCCGCCCTCACTGCAGGGGCGCCTGCTACGGTCCAGGTCACCCGGACCAACACCACTGGCGCAGCGGGCTATCTGAACGGCTGGATCGATTTCAACAACAACGGCTCGTTTGGGGATGCCGGGGAACAGATCCTGTCCAATTCCGCTGTGGCCAATGGAACGTCGAGCAGCATCCTGACGACCAACATCACAGTGCCTGCCAACGCGGTGACAGGCACCCCGCTGGGAGCGCGATTCCGCATCACCTCTTTGTTAAACCCCGGCACGGGTGGCGCTGGCGGCACGGGGGAGGTCGAGGACTATGTGGTGACGGTGGCCGAGCCGACCACGGATTTTGGCGACCATCAGGGGCTGGGTTCTGCCAGCAGCCTGCGCGATCCTGCGTTGCGCCTGGGCGCTGCCATTGACACGGAGTATGTGGCCACCCTTAACGCGCTCGCCACGGGCGACGATACCACCGGTGCGGACGATGAGGACGGTGTGACGCTGCCCGCCATGACCGCTGGCGCACCGGTTACGATCCCGGTGGTTGTGACTAACCAGACGGGTGCCACGGCTTATCTGAATGCATGGGTGGATTTTAACGGAAACGGCCTTCTGACCGATGCCGGGGAGCAGATTGCCACCAATGTTAATGTCCCGGCAGGGGCGGCCAATTCGACAGTGAACCTGAACATCACAGTGCCTGCCACCAGTTTGACAGGCGTCAACCTGGCTGCCCGCTTCAGGCTGGTCAATGTCCCGGGAGCGGCGTCTACCGGAGCTGCCGGCAATGGTGAGGTGGAGGACTATGTGGCCATGGTGTCGGCCCCGACCACAGACTTTGGTGATTACTCCAATTTTGGCGATGCCTCTCAAGGTGTCAGCCCTGCTTTGAGAATGGGAGCCTCGGTGGATGCCGAGTATGCTTCCACCCGCAACGCCACGGCCACTGGAGATGACCTGACGGGGGCGGACGATGAAGATGGGGTGACAATCCCTGCGCTCACAGCCGGAGCACCTGCCACCATCTCCATCAACGTCAGCAACTCGAGCGGTGCCCTTGGCTACATCAACGCCTGGATTGATTTCAATAACAACGGTGTCCTGACGGATGCCGGTGAGCAGGTGGCATCCAACCTCAACGTGGTGACCGGGACGAACAACGGGACCGTGACTCTGAATGTCAATGTGCCAGCCGGCGCTGTGACGGGAACGCTTCTGGGCGCGCGCTTCCGGCTTTCCGCTCCGCTGTCGCCCGGCCCTGTGGGCAGCAATCCGGCTGTCGGTGAGGTGGAAGATTATGTGGTGACCATTGCCGCGCCCACCACCGATTTTGGCGACTATTCCGGTTTTAGCCCGGCCAGCAGCACTGTGGACACAAGCCTGCGACTGGGAGCCCTGACGGATGCTGAGTATGCGCAGACCGCCAATGCTTCAGCTTCCGGGGATGATACAACGGGTATCGATGACGAAGATTCCCTGGTGGTTCCTTCGCTGTCGGCGGGCGGTTCTTTCACCTTGCCGGTCAGCGTTACGAACACCCGGGGTTCCAGCGCTTTCCTGAACGTCTGGATTGATTACAACAACAACGGCGTGCTGACAGATTCGGGTGAGCAGGTGGCTAGCAATGTGGTGGTGGCCAATGGTACCAGCAACGGTACAGTGAATGTGTCAGGCACCATTCCTGCCTCCGCCGTGACAGGCACAAACATCGGGCTTCGCATCAGGCTGACTTCCGTCAGCAGCCCGGGCACCATTGGCCTGGCGGGCAATGGCGAGGTGGAAGATTACATTGTTAACATCAGCGCCCCTACCAGGGATTACGGGGACTGGAGCGGCGCTGGGGATGTGTCCAACGGTGTCAGCAACAACCTGCGGCTGGGTGCCACCGTGGATGCCGAAGCTGCCTCCACCCGCAATGCCACCGCCACAGGTGATGACATAACGGGCATCGATGATGAGGACGGTGTCGCATTGCCATCCATGACGGCGGGGCAGTCGGTGACCATTCCCGTGACTGTGACCAACACCACGGGAGCTGGCGCCTTCCTGAATGCCTGGATTGACTTCAACAACAATGGCGTGTTCACCGATCAGGGCGAACAAATCGCCTCCAACAACGGTGTGACCAACAACAGCAACGGCACCGTGGTCAGTCTCTCGGTAAACGTGCCCGCCACTGCTGTAACGGGCAGCAACCTGGGCGCGCGTTTCCGTCTGACCTCGGTGTCCAATCCTGGAGCCTTGGGCGACGGTGCGGGCGTGGGCGAGGTCGAGGACTATGTGGTGAATGTGGGCGTGCCGACCACCGACTTTGGAGACTTCTCGGGCTTTTCCCCTGCGGCCAGCACCCAGACGCCTGCCTTGCGGCTTGGGGCGCTGACTGACACGGAGTATGCCCAGACTGCCAATCTTACGGCAACCGGGGATGACATCACCGGGACTGATGACGAAGACGGTGTGGCTCTGCCAACGCTGGTCGCTGGTGCACCTGCAAGCGTTCCCGTAACCGTCACCAACACCACCGGCACCACGGCCTATTTGAATGCCTGGATCGACTACAACAACAACGGCGTGACCACCGATGCCGGGGAGCAGATCGCCTCCAATGTGGCTGTGGCCAACGGTGTGGCCGACTTCGTCCAGAACGTCAACTTCACTGTCCCTGCGGCCGCAACGACCGGCCTGCCGCTGGGCGTGCGTTTCCGGCTTACCAACGTGCAGAACCCAGGGCCTGCTGGCACGGCAGGTTTGGGTGAAGTGGAAGACTATGTGACCACCATTGATGTTCCGCCTTCCGACTACGGCGACTGGAACCGCGGTGAAAGCGCTTTTTCCAGGCTGCGTGCAGGCCTGCGCCTGGGAAGCCTTGTGGACACGGAGTACGCTCCGCTGCTCAACGCCACCGCCACGGGAGATGACACCACCGGTGTGGATGACGAAGATGGTGTGGCATTGCCGGACTTTGTGGCGGGCGGACCTGCCACCATTCCTGTGACCGTGACGAACACCACTGGTGCCACGGCCTATCTGAATGTCTGGATGGACTTCAACAACAACGAGAGCTTTGACGACCCCGGCGAACAGCTTGCCGAGAATGTGCTGATGGTCACTGGCCAGACCAATGTTCTGCGCAATATCAGTGTGGTGGTTCCTCCAAACGCCGTCACCGGGGCAACCATCGGTCTCCGGTTCCGTCTTACCGATGTCTCCACGCCTGGAAGCACGGGCGGTGCAGGGCAGGGGGAAGTGGAGGACTACACCACCACCGTTGCGGTACCGACCACCGATTTTGGTGACTGGGACGGCGCGGCAGATGCCTCCAGCGTCGCCAGCAGTGATCTGCGTCTCGGTGCGCTTGCTGATACGGAGTATGCCCCCACCCGGAATGCGGCAGCGACCGGAGACGATGCCACCGGCAGCGATGATGAAGACGGCGTTACCACTCCCTCCAGCCTGAGCCTGGGATCTTCTGGCGCTCTGGTGGCGACGGTTACCAACAACTTTGGTTCCTCGGCCTATGTGAACGCCTGGGTGGACTTCAACGGCAACGGCAGCTTTGCCGATGGTGGTGAGCAGGTGGCCACGAATGTCATTTTCAGCAACGGCTCCAACGGTGTGACCAGGTCCCTGGGATTCACCACGCCTTCCAATGCCAAGCCCGGACTGCGCGGCGTGCGGGTGCGTTTGACCAGCGTGCAAAACCCAGGCCCCGTCGGGGCGGCTGGGACGGGTGAAGTCGAAGACTATCTGGTCCAGATCAATTGCCCGGTCATCTCTCTCAGTCCGGGATCGCTTACGGTGCCGGTGGTGGGCAAGCCCTACAATGTCACCTTCAACTCCAACGGAGGTACCGGCCCGTATACCTTCGCGGTTACCAGCGGCAGCCTGCCTGCCGGGCTGACCCTTTCCAGCAGCGGAGCTCTTACTGGTGCGGCGACCACAACGACTCCGGTCACTCTCACGGTGACAAGTACCGATGCCAATGGGTGCAGCACCAGCCTGACGTATTCAGTCACCCCCGTCTGCCCTGCGATACCCATCAGTCCTTCCTCCCTGCAAACACCGACCATCGGGTCTGCCTACAGTCAGACGATTACCGCTTCCGGTGGCACTGCCCCTTACACTTTCACGGTGGAAAGCGGCAGCCTGCCCACGGGACTTTCGCTGGGGTTGAACAACGGTGTTGTCAGCGGAACTCCCAGCCAGGCTGGCGCTTTTAATTTCGTCCTCAAGGTAACCGATTTCTACGGTTGCTCGGCCACTCAGAATTATTCGCTCACACCGTCTTGCCCATCCGTTTCGGTCACGCCTTCCAGCCTGCCCTCGCCTGTGGTTGGAACGGCCTATAACCAGACGCTCACGCCTGCCGGGGGAGTGGGGCCCTACACGCTTTCCGTGAGTTCGGGTTCGTTGCCAGCGGGGTTGACTTTGAGCAGTTCTGGCCTGATCAGCGGCACGCCTGCTTCGTCCAACAGTGCCATGTTTGTGGTGCGTGCGGTGGATTCTCGCGGCTGCGCAGGCACCCGTGCCTACAGCCTTACTCCTACCTGCCCGGCTCTTTCGGTACAGACGACGGCTTTGAACAACGGTTACCTGGGAACGCCTTATTCAGCCTCACTGGCGGCAACCGGAGGCGCGGCTCCTTATTCCTGGTCTGTCTCCAGCGGTGCCTTGCCTCCCGGCGTTACCTTGTCTTCAGCAGGCACCCTCTCGGGCACACCGACCGTGCTGGGGACTTTCACCTTCACTGCCAGGGCGGCGGATTCCAACGGCTGTGCAGCCACCCGCTCCTTGACTGTGACTGTCAAAGGCATGGGGATCGGCAACCGCGTCTGGCTCGACAGTAACAACAATGGCATCCAGGACGCAGGTGAAAACGGAGTCGCCGGGGTTGTGGTAGAGCTCTTTACGCCTGGGGCTGACAATGCGATTGGCGGTTCCGGCAGCGGAGCGGACAGCCAGGTGGGAGCTGCCTTTACCACAGGTGCAGACGGCCTGTATTTGTTCGGCAACCTTGCCCCTGGAAGCTACTATGTGAGAGCGACGCCCCCGGCCGCCTTCACCCATTCCAGCGGTACCCCGGCCACCACGGATAACAATGCGGACGGCAACAATGACGGTGCCCAGCCTGGAGGCGTGGGAACTCCGTTGTTCAGCCCGGTCATCGCTCTCTCCCCGGGCACTGAGGCCACCAACGACGGTGATGGTGATGCCGACACAAACCTCACGGTGGACTTTGGTCTCTGGGCCCCGCTTGCGGTCGGCAATGTGGTGTTCATTGATGTGAACCGCGATGGTCGCATGAATGCCAACGAAGGCGTGGGTTACGCTTTCATTCAGCTCTTCCGTGCGGGCCAGAATCCTGGCACCGACACTCCGGTCAATGCGGCAATGACCGATTCCAAAGGCCGGTATCTGATCATGGACATTGATCCAGGATCCTATTTCCTTCACCTCCCGGCGATTCAGTTTGAAGACGGGGGTGTACTGAGATTTGCGACACCGATCACCAGCGTAAGCGTCAGTGATGACAATGTCGGCCAGGACCTGTTGCCTTCTCCAAATCCGGTCATCAATGGAGCCAGCACGGCGGTCTTCACGCTGCTGCCCGGTCAGCTGGCTGCGGGAACGGCCGAGTCTGGTGTGGACGGGATGTCCGATGATGATGGTATTGATTCAAACACGGACTTGACTTTCGACCTCGGTCTGGAATGTCTGGATTGCAGCGCGATTGCCTCTCCGGCACCG
>DASWXG010000307.1:0-4184 GCA_036405615.1 Prosthecobacter sp.
CCGCACCGGCCGCGCCCAGAGCGAGTACAAGGCCATCGTCAAACAGTACCCTTTTACCACGGCCGCCGCTGAGGCCGCTTATGCAAGTGCGCTGATCACCCGTGCGAACACGGACGTGACAACCTCTTTCGACGAGTTCCAGAAGTTCATTGATGACTTCCGTTCCAGCCCTCGTTTCAACGATGCTCTCCAGCAGCAGTTTGAACTGGCCGAAGAAGCCCGCGGCGGTCGCAAACAGCGCGCCTTGCTGGTGCTGCCGGTGAAGATGGGCGGTGAAGACCTCATCAAGCTCTATCAGCAGATCATCAAGAACGCCCCCTTCGGCAAACTGGCTCCAGTGTGCCAGTTCAGCATCGCTGAAATCTATCAGGATATGGGCGAGAAGGACAAGGCCGTCCTCGCCTACACCACCGTTGCCGAAAACTACCCCAACACCAAGCAGGCCGGGGAAGCCCAGTTCCGCATCGGCTCCATCAGCAACGTCGCGGCCCGCCGCAGTGAGGATAAATCCAATCTGGTGGCCACCCGTGACGCCTTGAACACTTACATGACCACCAATCCCAAAGGTGAGCGTGCGAGCGAGGCTGAAATGATCCTTCAGCAGGTGAATGCCGCCGAAGCCACCCAGTCCCTCGAGGTTGGCAAGTTCTACAAACGCATGGGCAAGACCAAGGCCGCTGCGATCTATTTCAACGAGGCCCTGAAGTACGGTTCCCCGGAAGCTTCCAATGAAGCCCGCGAACTGCTGGCCGAACTTGCTGCTGCTGATCCTGATGCAGTGGCTGACGCCAAAAAAGGCCAGCCCGACCAGGACTACACCGTTCCCGGTGCCCGGAATCTCAAGACTCGCGATGACTACATCGGGCCGCTTTCTCCAGAGCTGACCCGCCTGGGCCAGAAGCCGAAGATGCGCGCCGGTGACGACAACTTCCTGCCCATCCCGATCCAGGAACCCGCGCTGCCTCTCACTCCAGGCGCTCCTCCTTCTGCTGGCGACCTGCTGCCACCGGTGAACAATGCCCCGGGCATGCTGCCTGTGCCTGCGGCACCTGTGGCCCCGAGCGAAGAAGTCAAGCCTGCTGCCCCGGCCGGAATTCCTCCGCAGCCTCCGGCCAGCCTGCCTGTGCCGCCGAAGCCTGCCAATCCCTGATTTCACACAGCTGCTGACCTTGCCAGACGGCGTCTGGAGTTTCCATTGGCCGTCTGACGTTTTGCCCCAACCTGTTCCTCCTGCCTGTTTTTGCTCTCCCGGATGAAAACTTCGCTCCTCGCCTGCGCTGCCCTTGGTCTTGTTCTGACTCTCACCGGCTGTGCGGGCTATACCCTGGGTGGCAACAAACCTGCGCATCTGGCCCACGTCACCAAGCTGGCTGTCCCCACTTTTGAAAACCAGACTCTGGAACCGCGTCTGGCTTCTCTGGTGACCAACGCGATCATCAAGCAGATTCAGAACAGCGGCGGTTATGAAATTGTCTCCATGCAGGATGCCGAGGCAGTGCTGGATGGCCGCCTGATCAATGTGGACCGCTCTCAGTTCCGCTCTGACCGCCGCAACGTGCTGCGCACCTCCCAGTTGCTCATGACACTGCGCACGGAATACGTCATCAAGGACGCAGGCAGCGGCAGCACCATCCACCGCGGACGGACGTCGGCAGATTCCTACACCATTCTCGACTCCAACATTCAGAACTCGGAAGCCCAGGCACTCGAAGATGCCGCCCAGCGTCTTGCCGCCAACGTGGCCGCAGACATCACTGAAGGCTGGTAATCATGACCGCTCCAGTTTCACCTGACGCTTCCGGTGACGGCTCACTGGCCGTGCCTGAACATGTGGAGTTGCCGGAAGGTGATGAAACGGACGCTCGGCTTCCTGCCCACTCTCTGGAGGAAGAGGAGGAACTGACAGATTTCCTGCCCAGCAGCCTGCCTCCGGCACTCTATCTGGTGGGCACGCCCATTGGCAACTTGGCCGACATCACCCTGCGGGCGTTGCACATTCTGAAAAGTGTCAGCGTCATTGCCTGTGAAGACACGCGGCATTCTGGCCGGCTTCTGTCACATCATGGCATCCGGGCCCGGCTGATCAGCCTGAACGAGCACAATGAAGCCCGGCGTATTCCGGAACTGGTCTCCCAGATTCAGCAGGGCGGCAGCATTGCCCTGATTTCGGATGCGGGCATGCCCACAGTTTCCGATCCCGGTCAAAGGCTGGTGCAAAGCACGGTGGCCGCAGGCCTCAAGGTGGAAGGCATCCCGGGTCCGAGTGCAGTGCTGACGGCTCTTGCGGCCTCCGGCCTGCCGACCACACCCTTCTATTTTGGCGGTTTTCTGCCCCATAAAAAAGGCCAGAGAAACACGGAACTGGCTGCCGCTTTGCAGCGGGAAAGTACCAGCGTGTATTTTGAAAGCCCCTACCGCCTTGTGGACACATTGGCGATGCTGGCCGAACAGGCCCCGGAACACCGGGTGGTGGTGGCGCGCGAGTTGACGAAGAAGTTTGAGGAATTCCAGCGCGGTCCGGCCCGGAACGTGCTTTCTCATTATCAAGCCAAGCCGCCCAAGGGAGAAATCACACTGGTCATAGCACCGCGTGAGCTGCCCAAGTGGGTGACGTGGTGACTTGTCCCAACCCGGCCCCCATGACGAAAGACGAAATCCGATTGATGCAGGAGAGCCGAATTCTTTGGCACGGCCAGCCAGCCAGCGCCTTCGCAATTCCCTGCAACCTTCAGCCTTCGATCTTTTCGTGATGTCCAGGACCGTCTCTTCTACAGCCCCCTTACCTCCCATGACACCCGCCCCCTGCGATCTCGGAAACTCCAAGGACAGCCTCAAGAACTCCATCACCAACCACCTCCGGTTCACCCTGGGTGCCTATGTGGAGTCTGCCAGCCAGAACGACTGGTGGGTGGCGACCTGTCTGGCCATCCGGGACCGTGTGATGGATTACTCCACCAAGTCCCGTACCCTCCACCGCCAGGCCGGTGTGCGCCGTGTTCACTATCTCTCCCTTGAGTATTTGATGGGCCGTCTGCTGGAGAACAATCTGCGCAACTCCGGCCTGTATGATTCCACCAAGGAAGCCCTGGCAGAGATGGGCAAAGACCTGGACGTGCTGCTGGACAGCGAGCCCGACATGGGCCTGGGTAACGGTGGTCTGGGCCGTCTGGCCGCCTGCTTCATGGACAGCCTCAGCACGCTGAACCTTCCCGCCATCGGCTACGGCATCCACTACGAGTTTGGCCTCTTCCGCCAGGAGTTCGTCAACGGCAAGCAGGTGGAGCATCCGGATGCATGGATGCGTGACGGCAGCCCGTGGAAGATCGCGCGGCCGAGCTACCGCCAGTCTGTGAAGCTGTATGGCAAGGTGGTGCAGAAATTTGATGACCACGGCTATCCTTATTATGAATGGGTGGAGGCGAAGCGCCTGCTGGGTCTTCCTTGGGACATTCCCATCGTTGGTTATGACAGCCACACGGTGAACGTGTTGCGCCTCTGGCAGGCGCAGGCGGACGAAGATTTCAATTTCCAGGTCTTCAATGAGGGCAGCTATGTCGAGGCCCTGCGTGACAAGGCCATTGCCGAGACCGTTTCCAAAGTCCTTTATCCGAACGACTCCACGGAAAGCGGCAAGGAGCTGCGTCTGGTACAGCAGTACTTCTTTGTTGCCTGCTCCCTGGCCGACATCGTCCGCCGTTTCAAAAATGGTTATACCCTGCCGTGGAGCGAGTTTCCGGCAAAGGCCGCCATCCAGCTCAATGACACGCATCCCGCCGTCGCCATCCCCGAACTGATGCGCATCCTGGTGGATGAAGAACGCCTCTCCTGGGCGCAGGCCTGGACGATCTGCCAGGAAACCTTTGCCTACACCAACCACACGCTCCTGCCGGAGGCTCTGGAAATGTGGTCTGTGGCCCTGTTTGAGCGCGTGCTGCCACGCCACCTGCAGATCATCTTTGAGATCAACCACCAGTTCCTCAACGGTGACGTCGAGAAGAAGTGGCCTGGAGACAGCGAGAAGAAACGCTCGCTTTCACTCATTGAGGAGAAGGGCGGGCGCTACGTCCGCATGGCCAATCTTTCCGTGCTTGGCAGCCACGCCACCAACGGCGTCGCTGCGCTGCACACGCGCCTGCTCTGCGAACGTCTCTTTGCGGACTTCTACGCTCTGTATCCGGACCGCT
>DASWXG010000308.1:0-18762 GCA_036405615.1 Prosthecobacter sp.
CACTTAAAGGACTGGAACATCTTCTTCTCGCTCTCAAAGGCTTTGTCATCCTGGGGGTGGCCTGCGGAGCCCGGGGTACCAAGCAGGGATGCAAAGCGGGAGCCGTAAGTGCTGCCGAGGTCCTTCCACCCGTCCGCATCCAGCACATTCAGCACCGTCAGTTCCAGGTCTTCAGGCCTCAACCCTTCGCGGTGGGTGATGAAGAGGTTCAGGCGGAAAGCGGCATCGGTTTCCAGTTCATAGACCGTCATGCGGATGCCATCGCGGGCTTCGCTGCCTTCTTTGCGAAGGACCGGGGCAGGGGCGTTGCTCGGCCAGTTTACAAACACCTTGTCCTTCAGCGCCTGCATCCACGGCTGCTTTTTGCCGTCCCACTCCTCTTGGTTCTGGGCCGGTGCGGAGGCGGAGGCCGCAGGGACAAAGCTCTCGTCAATGCGGGTGTTCTTCTCGTCCTTCGGCAGCTCCTTGAAAACCTTCAGCACCTCCGGCTCAAGGCTCTTGGGGGCGCCGTCCAGCACGGCCATGGGGTCCGCTCCTTTCAGGTGCCGCTCCATCCAGTGAAAGGCTCCCATGTTCAGAGGCTGGAGATCTTTGTGCGGCCCCTCGGCCACCTGGAGACCGATGTTCTTCTCCTGGCCTAACAAAGAGTAAATACGGCGGACGTTCTGGTAGAGGTTGAAGACACCGTCAATGGGGAAGATGTCGTCCTTGTCCGTGTTGCAGACCAGAAGCGCACGCGGAGCTACCAGGGCGGCCATGCGGTCGTAGTCCCAGCGGTAGGTGTTGACGTAAAACATGCAGTCGCAGTGGCCTTCCACACAGCCGTCCACGACATGGTTGCGAAAGGTGGTGACACCCGCCGTCGGCGCGGCGGCCTTGATGCGTTCGTCCAGGGCGGCGATCCACCAGGAGTAAGCCCCGCCGCCGCTGCGGCCAGTGACCCCAAACCGCGTGCGGTCCACCTCGGGCCGGGTTTCCAGATAGTCCAGGGCGCGGATGCTGGCCCAGGCCTCCACACCGGCAGGCGTGTACCCGCGTGACAGCCACCACCAGCGCCCTTTGGAATAGGTGCCATGATGCTCGCCCCGGAGTTCGCCCAGTTGCACCGTGTCCAGGATGATGCAGGCATAACCATGCCGCGCATACCAGATGCCGTGGTGGTGGTAGGAGGTCTTGTTGCCGAGGCTCACACCATCCTTCACCACACTGGAGTGACCGCACACATACAGGACAGCGGGCACCGGCTTGTCCACCTTGGCCGGGAGGTAAAGATTCGCCGTCACATACAGGCCGGGCATGGACTGGAGATGCATGTTCTCCACCACGTAACCCTCCCCGCTGAAACCGCCGGTTTTCACCGGCATCAGGGGCGTCTTGGCGGGCATCGGGTCCAGCCCCAGCATCTCGGCCAGTTGTTTCCGGTACTCAGGGGCCTTTGCCTGCCACTCCGCAGCCGAGGTGATGTGTTTCAGCCCGCCCTGCTCTTCGATCTCCGCCGTTTGCTGACGCATATAGTTGTCCAGCATGCGGGCACCGGGCGAGTCCGGTGTCTTTTCAGGAAAACGACCCGCCTGGAGGGCCAGGGGCAGCAGTAAAAAGAGGAGACGCTTCATTGCCTTTCCAATACTCCGCCCGCGCCTGTGATCTTGTCGCCAGAGTTGATACTGTGCTGACGGACAAGCAGGCTGGAAGAACCGGCCGGATTGCCTCACCGAGCGCCTTTGCGGAAAGAGGGCATGCGAAAGCGGCTGCCGGTAGAGGAGGTAGTCTCGATGTAGAAGTTGGAGCTGTAGTCCCCGGCTTCCAGCGTGTTCTGGCCGTAGTAGTTGGTCACACTGGTGGCATTCACAGAGGCCGCCACGCGGTAGTCGCCGGGGGGCAGGGTGGTGCGGCCCTTTTGGCCTACCGGGATCACCAACTTCTGGGAGTCGGTGCCGCTGTACATCACCGTCAGTTCATACCCGGTATCATTGGCCACTTCCACTTTGACCACGGAGCCGCCACGCCGGGTGGGCTGGGCTGCGGGTAGTTCACCATACTTGCCTTCGGAGATTTCTTTGACCTCCAGGTCAATGATGATCTTCTTGGCTGACTCAACCTCCCGGTGGCTGGGGAAGCGCGCGACGAACTGGCGGAACAGGCGCAAGTCGTTCCTTTTCTTCAGCCAATTGAAATCATCATGCAGAGCTTGGATGCGATCATACGCATCCTTTTGCCGGGCCGAGTTGGGATAGGCCAGGGTGAAGGTGTTCAGCTCTTCTTCAGACTCGGACTGCGCCACCTTTTGCCACTCCGTCTCCACGAGGTCAGTCGCGCGTTTCTCGGCCTCGGCCAGATGTTTGCCATCCGGATACCTCTGGATGTAAAAACGCAGCTTGTCATACACCGGATCGGCCAGTGTTTCGTTCCATACGATGTCGTCTCGCAGAATGCGCAGGCGGTTGTTCGCCTCTGGATAGTATTTGCTGCCGGCGAAGCGGTTCAGGAACGCAACATAGGAAGGAATGTCATCCTTGTGCTTGGCCCATTCATACTGTGGCCAGGGATGCATCAGCGCAAAGGCTGTGGCAATGAACAAAGCCAGGACCGAGAACACGATCAGAGGCACCTTTAAAGAGGGCTTCTTGCCCCGAGGGGCTGCTGGCTTCGGCGTGCCATTGGCCTGGCGATAAGCGCGGATGGCCGCCAGCTTGGCCTCGATAGGAAACTGCACCTCCCGGCCGCTTTGCAGAGTGTGCGCGGCTGTCTGGAGTTCCGCCTGGCCCAGCACCTGGTCGCTGAGCAGCAGACTGCACGCGATCTCGTCATCCGACTGTGGCTGAAGCTTGCAAGCCGGGCAGACACCCAGCGGCAGTGCTTTGGAAGTTCCGCAGTGATAGCAAAGGGCCGTCATACAAAAAGGAAGGAGGAACGTTGAGTGAAAATGCGCGCAGCGATCTTCCCTTTCTCTCACATGTCGTGAAAAGCAATCGCCTCTTTTAAATGAGGGAAATTCTCACCCCGCAGACCCCCTGCTGCTGAAAACCGGGAAGACGTTGACTTGGCGGAGGCCGTCCGGATAGTCAGCATTTACCGTTCCGCCACCGGTGCTGTTTTTTCCCTCCGCATGAGCAACAACCTCGTCGCCATCAAGGCCGTGACTTTGAGCATGGCCGTCAATGCGGCTCTGGCTGTGGTGAAGGTCACGGCGGGGATTTTGGGGCACTCCTACGCACTCATTGCCGACGGCATCGAATCCGTGAGCGACATCTTTGTTTCGCTGATGGTGCTGGTGGGGTTGAAAGTGGCTGAGAAGCCTGCGGATGAAAACCACCCCTATGGCCATGGCCGGGCCGAGCAGCTCGCGGGTTTGTTTTCAGCCCTCTCTCTGCTGGTGGCGGGCGGAGCCATTGCCTGGCAGAGCATTCACAACATCATGCACCGGCACACCTCGCCTGCATGGTTCACGCTGCCCGTTTTGGTGGTGGTGATTTTGGTGAAGGAATCCCTTTCACGCTTTGCCCTCAAGAAAGGGGATGAGACCACCAGCACCGCTTTGAAGGGAGATGCCTGGCACCACCGCGCAGATGCCATCACCTCGGGCGCGGCCCTGGTGGGCATCAGCGTCGCGCTCATCGGCGGAGACGGTTATGAAATGGCGGATGACGTGGCGGCCCTGGTCGGCTGTCTGGTCATCTTCATGAACGGCACGCACCTGCTGCGTGAAGCCGTGCATGAAAACATGGACGGCGCCGCCAATGACGAACTCTACCGCGAGGCACGTGAGATCGGTGCCCAGGTGCCCGGCGTGTGCATGATCGAAAAGCTGCGCATGAAGAAATCCGGCCTGGGGTATCACATGGACATCCATGTGCAGGTGGATGGCACCCTCACCGTGGCCGAAGGGCACAGGATCGGCCATGAGGTGCAGCGTGCCCTGCTGGCCTCTGACCGCCGGTTTATGGACGTGATCGTGCATGTGGAGCCCTATGGGCACCAGGAAGAGCACGGGCAGTCTTGATCGCCCAAAGAAGGGCGGGCCATTCGCTCCTTCCGGCAAGCCGGGCTTGGTTTCCCACGACAACGCCAGAGGTCACTTTTTCAAGCCGCGCAGATAGGTGTCAAACCAGTCGGCAAACTGGATGTAGTCGGGCTGCCGGTCCGGCCAGCCGTGGGCACCGCCCACCTTCACCACCAACTTGGCCGTGGCCCCGGCCTCGGTGGCCTTCGAGACAAAAATCTCTGCCTGCTGGATGGGCACCAGCAGGTCTTTGTCGCCATGGATGATGAAGGTCGGCGGCAGCTTGGAGGTCACGCGGTAGAGGGGCGAGACTTCCTTGCCCAGTTGCTGGCGTCCTTCCGGCGTGTCAGAGGCAGGGCCAAAAGCTCCTTTGTAGTTCTTCAAAATACCCACGCCGACTGCGTCTTCACCGGGCTTGCCGTAGTTCAGAAAATCCGTGGGTGGATAGAGGCAGGCGATGGCCTGGATGGCACTGCTTTCACGGTCCACCGGGTCTTTGGCCTCGGGGTTGCCCGGACCGCCCTGCACCCCCATCGTCAGGGAAAGATGCCCGCCAGCACTGCCGCCGCTGATGCCAAATTTTTCGGGATCGAGGTTCCAGGTTTTGGCATGGTGGCGAATGTAGCGCACCGCGCGGTGGATGTCCTGGGTGATCTCCGGGATGATGAACTTGGGCTGGCAGGCATGGCGCACGGAAAAGACCGTGTAGCCGCGCTCCAGGAAGGGCGCGTAGATGACTGGCGTGTTCGGAGAATAACCAGAGATCCAACCACCGCTCACCATGTAGATCACCGCGCAGCCGTTGGGTTTCTCCGGCTGGATGACATCCATCGTCAGGGCAAAACCAAACTTCCGCCCATACACCACATCATTGGTTTTGGTATGAGGCGGGAGCGTTTGCGCGACAGCAGCGGACAGGCTGCTGAGCAGGAGAGCGGCGGCGAGGGCAAGCAGTTTCATGAGTGAGCGGAAGTCACAACAACAACGGCGGAAGCCCTGGCGTTTCTTCATGGCCCGGTTCACCTTTATTGAGAACTGCACCATAGACCGACGCCTGTTCATTGGGGCACCTCATTGATGCAAAGCCCTGTCTTAACTCGCAGCGCGATGACCGTGTCGTAGGCCGGCCTTTCAAGGCCGGTATTTTCCCGGCCTCTATCCAAGACCAAGGATAAAGTCGCAGCGCGACGACCGAACCGTCCGCCATCTCCTCTTGCGTGGATCAAGGCTGAATCGTCCGGTTCGGTCGTCGCTCTGCGACTCTGGCTAACCATCCATATTTGATCGCCCACCTACCCGGCCTTGAAAGGCCAGGCTACGACACAACCGTCGCTCTGCGACTTGAAAAACAATGAGGCTTGGAAGCAAACGGGACGGATGGAAGCCGTCGATTTTCAGCCGATCGCGATAGCCTTTCAATCAAACGCAGCCATGACAATGCGGGCGGCTTCGGCCACCACCTCATTGCGCATGGGGGCATCCTTTTGCGGCTGGGTGAAATAAACCGCCAGGATCACAGGAGGTTTGCCCGAGCGATACACGACGCCGATGTCATTGGTTGTTCCATAGTCACCAGAGCCTGTCTTGTCCGCCACCGAAGCGGCTGACGGCGCCCCGGCACGGATGCGGGCCGCGCCTGTGGTGTTGCCCAGCATCCAGGTCTTCAAAATTTCCCGTTCCCGGGCAGGCAGGGCTTTCCCCAGCAGCAGCTTGTGCAGGTTTTGAACCATGGCCGCAGGTGTTCCCGTGTCTCGCGGATCGCCTGGCAGCGCGGTGTTAAGCTCGGTTTCCCAGCGGTCGAGCCGGAACTTGGAATCGTCGATGGAGCGCGCATAACGCGTGACCTCCTGCGGCCCGCCCAGGACTTTCATTAGGCTGTTGGCAGCCGTGTTGTCGCTGTATTGCAAAGCCGCCGCGCAGAGGGCGGAGACGGTCATGCTTTTGCCTGCTTGTTTTCCCGTGATGGGGGAATGGGCGACAAAGGCATCCTTGGGCAGAGGCACGGAGGTTTGCAGCAGGTCCTTTTCGGCAAGGCTGCGTTCCAGAACGGCGGCTGCCAGCACCACCTTAAAAGTGCTGCACAGCGCGAAGCGTTCGGCACCCCGGTGGGAAAGGCGGGCACCACCGTCCGTATTCCAGGCCGCCACACCCAGACGTCCGCCGGAGGAAGTTTCCAGCGCTGCCAGCCTTTGCCGGGCTTGGTCAACAGAACGGTTTGCACCCGCGCGCAGCGATGATGAACACGCGCTCAGACCGTAAAGGGGAAGGGCAGCGGCGGCCAGAAACAGGCGGCGCCGGGAAGGGGAAGACGGTGAAGAGGGGACGCAGGACATGGCAAGGAAAGGGCGAAAGGGACGGTACTTGGGAAATCGCGCAGGGGAGGCAGGCTCGCACGAAGATGAGATGGTCAGTCTCTTTTACCAGAAACATCCGCGTCTGGCTCGCGTCTTTGTTTTCGCACACATCCAGCCAGTCCACCATGAAAAGACTCACTGCCCTAGCCATGCTCCTTTCGGCCGCCGGAGCTTTTGCCGATGTCCGGCTCCCCGCCATCATTTCAGACCACATGGTGCTCCAGGCCGATGCCGGGCTGCCGGTATGGGGCTGGGCAGATGCCGGAGAAGAAGTCAGTGTCACCTTCGGCAGCCAGATGGTTTCCGCCAAGGCCGCTGCCGATGGCAAGTGGCAGGTGAAACTGGCGGAGGTGAAAGCGGATGCCTCCGCAAAAACGCTCACAGTGAAAGGCAGCAAAAACACGCTGACCGTGCAGGATGTGCTGGTCGGCCAGGTGTGGCTGGGGTCCGGCCAGTCGAACATGGCCATGACGGTGAGCGGCTCCCTCCACTATGCCGAGGAACAAAAGAAGGCGGCGCTGCCGCAGATCCGCATGTTCACGGTGGAACGCAGTTCCAAGACTGAACCGCAGGCCGATTGCAAAGGTTCCTGGGTGGTCTGTTCGCCTGAAACCGTGGGGCGTTTTTCAGCCACGGCTTACTTCTTTGGACGCAAGATTCATCAGGTGCTGAAGCAGCCCGTGGGGCTCATCAACTCTTCCTGGGGCGGCACCGCCCTGGAGGCCTGGACCAGCATGGATGCCCAGGCAAAACTGCCGGAGTACAAGACCATCTCCGCCAGCTGGGAGGAGGCTAAAAAACAGCCCCGGGACGCCGCGAAAGTGGCTGAGAAATTCACCGCCGCCACCGAGAAGTGGAAGCAGGATGTGGCCGCAGCCAAGGCTGCCAAAAAAACACTGCCGCGCGCACCGCAGACACCCGTGGAACCGCGCCTGCACCAGAACCACCCGGCAAACCTGTATAACGGCATGATCGCGCCCCTCATCCCGTATGCCATCCGCGGTGCGCTTTGGTATCAGGGCGAGCACAATTCTAACAAACCTTATGCGGACCTCTACAGCCTCCAGTTGAAGACGCTCATCCAGGACTGGCGCACACGCTGGGGCTATGAGTTTCCTTTTGCCTGGGTGCAGCTTCCAGACTTCAAAGCTCCCCAGAAGTCTCCCGTGGAAACCCAGAGCTGGCCGATCATTCGCGAGCAGATGCTGCGCACCCTGGATGTGCCTGCCACAGGCATGGCCATCGCTTTGGGCCTGGGTGAAGAGAAGGACATCCACCCGAAAAACAAACAGGGAGTGGGCCTGCGGCTCTCCCTCTGGGCCTTGGGCGATGTTTACCAGCAGAAGGTGGCAGCCGTGTCCGGACCGCTGCCGAAGGGGCATGAGATCAAGGGCAACACCATCAGCATCACGTTTTCCCATGTCGCAGAAGGTCTCAAATCCCGTGCGGCCAAGGGCGAGCTGAAGGGCTTTGCCATTGCGGGTGACAACCGCCGGTTTGTCTGGGCCGATGCCCGTATTGAAGGTGACAAAGTCGTGGTCTCTTCCCCCCGCGTGGCCCAGCCTGTGGCCGTCCGTTATGCCTGGGCGGACAATCCGGTGTGGTCCCTGGAAAACAGCGCGGGCCTGCCGGCGACGCCTTTCCGCACGGATGACTGGAAGGTGGACTTGAAACTGGCCGCGCTTTTCTCCGACCACATGGTCGTGCAGGCAAATGTGCCGGTGCCAGTCTGGGGCTGGGCGCAGCCCGGGGATGAAATCAGCGTCAGCCTGGGCGGCCAGACAGTGACCACCCATGCCGTTTCGGACGGTACCTGGCGTGTGCGTTTGGAAAAGCTGGCCGCCAGCACCCAGCCCCAGGAGATGGTGGTCAAAGGCCGCACCACCGTGACGGTGAAAGATGTGCTGGTGGGCGAGGTGTGGCTGGCTTCCGGCCAGTCGAACATGGCATTCCAGTTCAGCCGGGGTGAGTATCCGCAGGCGGAGACAGCAGCGGCCGCCCTCCCTCAGCTTCGCATGTTCACCGTGCGCCAGCACAGCACCCGTACGCCGCAGGAAGATTGCGAGGGCGAGTGGCTGGTGGCCAGCCCGGAGACAGTGCAGGGCATGTCCGCCGTGGCTTACTTCTTCGGCCGTGACCTGCATCTGAAACTCAAGGTGCCTGTGGGCATGATCAACTCCTCCTGGGGCGGCACGGACATCGCCGCGTGGACCAGCGAGCCTGTCCAAAGAGAGATCCCTGCCTTGAAAGCCAGACTGGACCAATGGGCCGCCGAGGCTGCCAGTTATGATCCGGTGAAGGAGAAGGCCGTCATTGATAAAAAATTGGTTGGCTGGAAATCTGCCGTGGCCAAGGCCAAAGCTGCCGGTGAGGCCAAAATGCCGCCCAAACCCCGGGGTGAAGGCCGCCCCGACCTGAACCAGAACCATCCGGCCAACCTCTACAACGGCATGATCGCACCCCTGGTGCCGTATGCCATCCGCGGGGCCATCTGGTATCAGGGCGAGCACAACTGCTCCTCGCAGGAAAAGGCCAGCCTCTACTCCACCCAGCTGCCGTTGCTGGTCACAGACTGGCGCGCCCGCTGGCGGACCAACTTCCCGTTTGGCTGGGTGCAGCTGCCGAACTTTGAGCAGAAGGCCTGGCGTCCGCTGGTCCGTGAAGCCATGCTCAAAAGCCTCAGCGTGCCCAATACCGGCATGGCGGTGACCATTGATGCCGGCGAAGCCCGGGACAACCACCCCAAGGACAAGAAGACCGTGGGCGAACGGCTTTCCCTCTGGGCGCTGGGTCGTGTGTATCGTGAAAAAATCCCCGCTTACTCCGGCCCCCTGGTGCGCAGCCATGAGGTCAAGAACGGCACCGTGCAGCTCCGCTTTGATTGTGCCTATGGCGGACTGAAATTGAAGGGTGAAACTCCCGGCGGATTTGAAATTGCGGGCGCTGACCGCCAGTGGAAACCGGCCCAAGCCAAGGCCGTGGGCAACCTGCTGGTGCTCTCCAATGCCGGGGTGAAAGAGCCTGTCGCCGCCCGCTACGCCTGGGCCGCCAATCCCACCGCCAGCCTCTACAACGGAGAAGGCCTGCCCGCCTCCCCCTTCCGCACCGATGACTGGCCGATGACCGAGCCGACGGCTGTGCCGTAGGTCGGGGCGGGTAAACAAAGAGCCTGCTTCTTCATCAGTGCTTTAATTTCCCCGCGAACGCCAAATCTCACGTCCTCTCGAGTTCACGTATCCCCAGCAGTCACCAAGAGAAAACTCAAATATTTCTCCACCACTCCATTGAACTTGGTCATAACGGCATGGAATGAGGACATTTCCTTCGCAGTCGATCACCCCCTCACGTTCCTGGACTTCTACAATTATGTAACCGGGCGCAACATGGAGACCCCTGTCATAGTCCAGAGGCTTCAATATCTGGAAGAATTCATCTGTTAAATAGCATCGTTGGCCAAGCTTTACAATGGCCCGGCCTGACGAGAATTCGCCAGCAAAGTCATACAGTTGTTCAGACTGAACGGAATTTCGGACGTTTACATGCTTCCACTTTCCGTCCGTTCTTTGAATGGCCGCAATGCCTTCTTGCGAGACATTCCCGACGAACCCGAACTCTGGAGGAATGGCATATTCGCCAGCCAGATCAATCATTCCCCACCTGTCGTTATGAACGACGGCTGAATAGTTGTTGTGAAAATTTGAACTCAGCAAAGCATCAAATTTTGGCTTCACGACCAATGTTCCATTTGGGTCAATGAATCCAAGTTGATGGTCAATAATTACCCCGCCCCTGGAACATGAAAAAAACCGGACCCGTGCATACCTGTCAGCAGTCAAAGGACTGCCGCTTTTGCTGATGAAGCAATAACCATCAACGGTGTCTACGGCTGCCCGATCTTCAAAGAAGTGAGAAGCCGATCTGAATTGGAAATCAATGACCGTTCTTCCGTCAGGAGAAATGTATCCGAACCTGTCTTTTTTTGCTGCTAACAAATCACATGAAAAAGACGCTCCCAAACTTTCAAACACCGGTTCGACAATGAACCTGCCACTGTCGTCGATGACGCCATAACGAATGCCGTCTTTAGTTGCAACGATGCCTTCGGAACGCACATCTCCCAAACCTGCAAAAGTTGGCTTCAGCACAATATCTCCCTGATCGTTGATCAATCCAAAATGCCTGCCTGTGGAGATTCGGAACAGATTTCGACTGGTCATAAATGGATCAACAGATAAACATTTTGGAGAGCAGGGGATCTGCTACCTCCCCCCCTCACGGGCTAAGCCGTTCCATCTTCCAGCTTCCGTCCTCCTGGCGGCGGTAGCGCAGGCGGTCGTGCAGGCGGCTGGTGCGGCCCTGCCAGAATTCGATTTCCTGCGCCAGCAGGGTGTAGCCGCCCCAATGCGGAGGGCAGGGGATGGGGCCGTTTCCAAAGCGGGCCCGGATCTCCGCCTCCCGCTCCTCCAGCCATTCGCGCCCCGGGATCACGAGGCTCTGTTCGGACACCCAGGCGCCGATCTGGTTTCCGGCCGGACGGCTGGCAAAATAGCTTTCCGCGTCTTCCCTCGGCAGCTTGCTCAGCGTGCCGCGCACGCTGACCTGGTGGTGCCGCTGCACCCAGAGAAAGTTCAGCGCCGCTTGCGGGTTGGCCTCGATGTCGCGCCCTTTGCGGCTGTCGTAGTTGGTGAAAAAGTGGAAGCCGCGCAGGTCCAGCCCTTTCAGCAGCACGATGCGGCTGTTCGGGCCGCCGTCGCTGCCGATGGTGGAAAGCGTCATGGCATTGGGTTCCGGCAGATGGTGGGCCAGGGCATCGGCCAGCCACAGGTTGAACAGTTCATGCGGATCAGCCGGAGCGGTTTCCTCGTTCAGGCTGTCGAGGTCGTAGTTCACGCGCAGGTCGCGCAGGCTGGTGGGGTGGAAGTCGGACATGAGAGGCTTGGTAAACAAAGAAACGTGAGGCAGGCCGTTGCGGCAATCCGTTGTTTGCGCCTTTGTCGCATATTCTTGTTGTTCCCATGCCTGCCCCTTCCGGAGTTTTGAGTGATCTTGACCGCGTCCTGCTCAGCGCGGAATCCATCCGCAACCGTGTGGCCGAAATGGCCCGCCAGATCGAGGCCGACTATGCGGGCAAGGTGATCACTGTGGTGGTGCTGATGGACGGAGCCCTGTTCTTTGTGGCGGATCTGCTGCGCCAGATTGACCTGCCCATCCGTCTCGTCACCCTCGGGGCCAGCAGCTACCATGGCGGCACGGAGTCCACCGGCGAGGTGAAGATCAACTGGCCTGCAGGCGTGCGTCTGGGCGGCGAGGATGTGCTTTTGCTGGATGATATTCTGGACACCGGCCTGACACTCAAAGCGTTGCAGGCACGCCTGCTGGTGGAGCGTCCCGCGTCCTTGCGCACGGGTGTTCTTCTCGACAAAAAGCGTCCCCGCAGCGATGACATCCGCCTGGACTACTGCGGTTTTGAAATCGAGGACGAATTTGTCGTCGGCTACGGCATGGACTACCAGGGCCGTTTCCGCAACCTGCCCTGCATCGGCATCTTGAAGCCGTGATTCAACTGACAGACTGATTGACCGATCATGACCGTCCGCATCCTGTTCTTTTCAGTGCTCAAAGATGTCACGGGCAGTGACGAAATTTCCCGCCCGTTGCCTGAAGGCGCGACCGTGGCCGATCTGCTGCAAACCCTGTATACTGAGTGGCCAAAACTGGCCGAATGGGACAGCAGCCTGCTGGTGGCGGTGAACCTCGCCTATGTGAAACGCAGCGAGGTGGTCCCCCCCGATGCCGAACTCGCTCTGATGCCGCCTGTGCAGGGCGGATGACACCGTTTGTAAGGATCGTGCATCCTGCATTTGACCGAGGCTAAATCACGTGCGATGGCGCGCGACGCACTCTTTATGAAGGACATCGTTGATAATCGCCGCCATATCTCCCTGGGCAAAAAGCTGAGCTTGGCTGGCCTGATTGTTAAGGAAAACGGATTGGTCTGGTGTGGGGCATTCGCCACCTACTACGTGGCCAGCGCCATCGGCCAGCGCGCCTTCAAGCTCATGGACAACATTCGCCGTCGCGACGGAGTCCCCGGCATGAACAGCCGTGCGCTGAACAAGGCCATCTGGGAAGCCTGGGACTGGCAGGCTGGCGGTGAAGAGTGGACCCCCAGCGAAGCCTGGAAAACAGGCATCATTGAGCACGTGCTGAAGGGCTACATGCCCCAGGGCGGGCATGTGGTGGAAATCGGGCCTGGCGGCGGCCGCTGGACCGGCGAACTCATCCAGCGTGCAGACTCCCTTCTCGGCGTGGATATTTCTGCCTCTTGCGTGGAGGTTTGCTCGGAAAAATTTGGCAGCACCGGCAAGGCCAAATTCATCGTCGGTTCTGGCAACGACCTCTCGGGCGTGGCGGATCGCAGCGTGGATGCCCTGTGGAGCTTTGACGTTTTTGTCCACATCAACCAGGCTGAGGTCGAACGTTATGCGGATGAGTTTCGCCGCGTCTTCAAACCCGGTGCCGTGGGCATCATCCACCACGGTAGCGTGGGTGGTGGTCTCGGCGGCTGGCGCAGCAATCTGACGCACCAGGCCATGCTGGACCTCCTGAAAAAACGCGGCTTCGAGATCGTGGCCTCGTTCAAGGAATTCACCCATGCAGGCGTGACCCACCAGACCGGTCTTTATGAAGATGTGGTGACGGTGTTCCGCCAGCCTGTGTGATAGGGCCGTTGGCTGCCAGTCAGCCTCCATTCATCCGCCGGCCAGGCTTTTTCCAGTTCGTTCCGGCACGAACTTGAGCCATTGCTGGAGAAAACCCCGGTTGCGCTGGCGTATACTGTCGCTCTTGTGACCCGCATCCGCTCTTTTGTGATCTTCATGCCACCCTTCCTGCGCCGTTTTGCCCTCTGCCTTCTGGTTCTTCCCTGCGCTGCTCTGCAGGCTGAGTTTCCCAAGCTCTACAACAGTGACCCGGGCGATGCGAATCCGCCTTCGCCTCAAGAGGCGCTGGGCAAACTGAGACTGCCGGAGGGCTTCAAAGCGACTCTCTTTGCGGCCGAGCCGGATGTGCAAAATCCCGTGGCCATGGCCTGGGATGTCAAAGGCCGCATGTGGGTGGCGGAGAACTACACCTATGCCGAGCGCAGCAAACGCTTTGACCTGAACTTGAAGGACCGTGTGGTCATCCTGGAAGACAAGGACAACGACGGCGTGGCCGAGACCCGCAAGGTCTTCACCGAAACGGTGCAGATGCTGACGAGTGTTGAGGTGGGGCGGGGCGGTGTCTGGCTGATGTGCCCTCCGCAGGTGCTTTTCATCCCCGATGCCAATGGCGACGACATTCCGGATGGTCCGGCCCAGGTGGTGCTGGACGGCTTTACGGTGGCCAAGGACAATTATCACAACTTTGCCAACGGCCTGAAGTGGGGTCCTGATGGCTGGCTGTATGGCCGTTGCGGTCACTCCTGCCCGGCAGAGATCGGCGCGCCCGGAACGCCGGATGCCGACCGCCTGCCGATGAAAGGCGGCCTCTGGCGTTACCACCCGGAGAAGAAGGTGGCGGAGGTGCTGACCCACGGCACCACGAACCCCTGGGGCCATGACTGGGACAAAAATGGCGAGCTGTTTTTCATCAACACCGTCACCGGCCATCTCTGGTGGCTCATCCCCGGTGCGCACCTGCACGATACCAGCCCTTCGAAGAATCCCGGTGTGTATGAACGGATTGATATGATCGCCGATCATTATCACTTTGATACCAGTGGCTCCTGGCAGGACAGCCGCGACGGCAAGGCCAACGACCTCGGTGGCGGCCATGCCCACATCGGCATGATGATCTACCAGGCCGACCAGTGGCCAGCCCAGTATCGCGACAAGCTTTTCACCCTGAACATGCATGGCCGCCGCGCCAATGTGGAGCGGCTGGAGCGCGTGGGCTCCGGCTATGTCGGCAAACACGAGCCCGATGTTTTCTTCTCCGATGATGAGTGGTTCCGCGGCATCGAGATCAGCACCGGTCCGGACGGCAGCGGTTACATCCTCGACTGGAGCGATACTGGCGAGTGCCATGAGTCCACCGGCGTGCACCGCACCAGCGGCCGCATTTTCAAAATCAGCTATGGCACTCCGGGCAAACCTGCGCCGGCGGAGTATCCCCGCTGCCTGATGGGCAAAGGAGCCTTGCCAGCTTTGTGGAAGCAGTATCAGGCAGGGAAGGCGACCCCGGCTGAGTTAACGGCCCTGCTTGCCGCCGAAGATGAACATGTGCGCATCTGGGCCATCCGCCTGCTCACCGATTTCTGGCCGCTGGATACGCTGATCAGCAAGCGCCCCGCAGGTGCGGAGAAACCGGAAGTCTTTGACGAAGCCATTTACCAAAAACTGCTCACACTGGCTGCCCAAGATGAGTCCAGCGCCGTGCGCCTGGCCCTCGCCAGCACCCTGCAGCGTCTGCCGCATGACCGCCGTGCGGCTCTTGCGACAGCCCTGGTGAAGCATGGCGAAGATGCCAAGGACAAGTTCCTGCCTTCCATGGTCTGGTTTGGCCTCATCCCCCTGGTGGAGAAGGATCCTGCGGCAGTGGTTGCCATCGCGCAAAACTGCCAGTGGCCGGACACCGTGCGCTGGATCACCCGCAACCTCGCCAGCCGCATCGAGAAAGACCCGGCCCCGGTCGAGGCACTGCTGAGCCATGCTGGCAGCGAGGTCCAGCGCAACGCCATTGTGCAGGGCCTGGGCGAGGCCTTCCAGGGCTGGCGCAAGGCTCCGAAGCCGAAAGCCTGGGATGCCTTTGGGTCCACTTTCAAAGATGCCCCGGCGGCGACAGCGGTGTCTCTGCGCCAGCTGTCCACGGTGTTTGGCGACGGTCGCGCACTGGATGCCGTGAAGGCCGTGGTGCTGGATGACAAAGCGCCTGTGGAGAAACGCCGTGAGGCCTTGAAAACACTCATTGATGCCCGCCCTGAAGATCTGCGCAGCCTGTGCGAAAAGCTGCTTTCAACCAAGGGTCTCAATGGCGTGGCCGCCCAGGGGCTGGCGCTGTTTGATGATGTGAAAATCGGCAAGCTGCTGGCGGGCAGCTATGACAAGTTTGATCCGGCAGACCGTCCGGCTCTTGTGTCCTCTCTCGTGTCTCGTCCCACCTTTGCCCGCGCTCTGCTGGGGCAGGTGGCAGCCGGCAAGATTCCGCGTTCCGACATCAGCGCCTTCCATGCCCGCCAGATCCGCGGCCTGGGCAATGAAAGTCTAACCAAATATCTGACAGAAACCTGGGGCGAGCTGCGCGACTCCGCCGGTGACAAGGCCAAGATGATCGAGGATCTGAAGTCCAAGCTCACGCCTGAGGTGCTGGCCAAGGCCAATCTGGCCCAGGGCCGCGCCATGTACCAGGTCTGCGCCGCCTGCCACGTGCTCTATGGCGAAGGCGGCAAGGTGGGCCCCGACCTCACCGGCTCCGGCCGGGCCAATCTAGACTACCTGCTGGAAAACATTGTGGACCCCAGCGGTGTGGTCAGCGCCGACTACCGCATGAGCATGATTACGCTCAAGGATGGACGTGTGCTCAGCGGCGTCATCGCCCGCCAGGACGAGCGTACCTTGACCCTGCGCCTGATGACCGAGGAGACAACGGTGGAGAAAAGCGAGATATCCAAACAGGACACCTCACCGGTTTCCATGATGCCGGAAGGCCTGCTCATGGCTTTCCAGCCCGACCAGATCCGCGACCTCATCGCTTACCTGATGCATCCTTCCCAGGTGCCTCTGCCCGGTGCCAAATGAGGTCACGCTGTGAAGGAGTGACGGCATCCTGCCGTCAACATGAGGCCAGGATGGCCTCATTCCCATTGCTCCGCCGCACACTCCTGCGAATCCCGGCGCAACCACGCGCCAGGCAAAGCCCAAGGAGTGGGGGCTTCCAGCCCTCATGGTCTGGAACCAGGGCATGGACATAACTATAACTTTTTCCCTTCGTGTATCAGGTGCCCCTGCAGGGTGCGTATGCGCGGACGAGTCAAATCGCGGGTCCGTTTTTCAGAGGGACGTTGAAGGCCGAAAAGCACCTCCTTCTCCCACTGGGAGAAGGTTGGGATGAGGGGCAGACGTTGTTAAAACGGATCAGGCTGATTCTACCCCCTGAATCACACACCTTCTGAGATCAGCCAGCCTTTTGCTTCAAGGCCGTCAGAATGAGGTTCAGCCTGCGAAGAAACGTCCAGGCTGAACCGAAGAGAATGATGGTGAGCGCCCAGTAGATGGCCACAGGCTCCCTGCCGGCCAGGCTTTCCCCCAGGGCGATGAGCGAACCCAGTGTCAGCACCGCCATGCGATGCTGTTTGGCCATGGGCCCCATGAAGCTCTGCTGCCCGGTCAGCGTGCCTTGCAGCAGGCGCACATAGGCCGTGCCCATGGCGAAGACGGCGCAGGACCAACCCAGGGGCAGCACTTCCAAAAACTTGAGCACTCCTGGCTCCATCCGCGTGCTGTAGCCCGCGCCCACCAGGATGAGCACATCCGCCACTCGGTCTGGCACTTCATTGTAAACCGGCCCGGTGGGGGAGGCCCTGCCGCCTTCCACCGCCACCATGCCATCCATGAGATTGCACAGCAGGCGGAACTGGATGCCTGCGGCCGCGCCAAACCAGAGCAGCGCGCTGGCTGCGGGGGTGGTTTGGTCAGGCACATAGAGGAAACAGGTCATCGAACCGGCTGCAAAAAAGATGCTCAGCACGGAGATGGCGTTGGGCGAGAGCCCGGAGCCGCAGGCTGCACGCGCCAGCAGGCGTGCCCAGCCGGTGTTGCGGGATTTCAGTTCGCGCCTCGGTCCGTGATCTTTCGTGGAAGCCATGGGCCAGCATCTAACACAGCCCGCCGCAATCTGCTAGACCTTCCGCAAGCGGGCTGTTTAGACTGCGTTTTTCTTTCTTCTGTAACCGCCCGCCATGCTGACCCAGCCCCGTACGAAATCGCAGTTCGAGCGCATCGAGATGCCCGGCGATTCTTCCTTTGCCTGGAAGCTGCTTGCCGTGCGCCAGTTCACCGCGCCTTTGCATCACCACCCGGAGGTGGAGCTGACCCTCATCACCGCCGGTTACGGGCAGCGCTTTGTGGGGGATACCGTGGAGCCCTTTCAACCCGGTGACGTGGTGCTCATCGGTCCGCATCTGCCCCACGTCTGGTTCAGCGATCCCGCTTGCCGGAAGTCGGAGGCCATCGTGGTCCAGTTTCATCCGGAAACTCTGGGCGGAGGTCTGCTGAAGGCCCAGGAGATGGGCAACATCCGTGGATTGTTGCAGCGGTCGGCCCAGGGGCTTGTCATCTTGCCGCCGCAGTCTCAGAGCTTGCAAAAACAGCTCTCGTCCCTGGGCGAACTGAACCCCGTGCGGAGGCTGACCCTGCTGCTGGAACTGCTGGAAGAGGTGGCCACAGGCAATGCCTGCCGCGAACTGAAGGCGGTGTCTCCGGAGGAAACGGTGTCTCTGGTGGACAGGCAGAGGCTGGAGGAGGTGCTGCGCTACATCCATGCCCAGCACCAGAAACCGCTGACCCTGAACGATGCCGCCCGTGTGGCGGGGCTGGGGCCGGAATCCTTCAGCCGCTTCTTCCGCCGGGTGACCGGCCATACGTTCATCGAGACGCTGATCCAGATCCGCCTTGCCAGTGCGCTGGCCCTGCTGGGGCAGAGCACGGACACCATTGCCGCCATCGCGTATGCCTGCGGGTTTGAAGACCTTTCCAATTTCAACCGCCAGTTCCGCCGCACCTATGGCATCACTCCCAGCGAGGCTCGGCGAAGAGCCGCAGGATAAGGCGGACGGCAGGTGTTCATGCACGCAGTTTCCCCATTCCGGCTTTTTGACTCGTGGCAAATCCCGGTCATGGTGACGGGCTCCCCCTGTGAAGAAGAAAACCAAGGCTGCCAGGCCGGCCAACTATGCCGGCTGCCTGAAGATGCTGATCATCCTCCTGCTGGGGGGGCTGGCGGTACTGTGGCTGGGTGGCGTGTGGTTTTTTAATCTGGACAGCAACCTCGTGGCGCTGAGCGTGCGGGAGTCCAAGGAGCCTTTGCAGATCCACGGGCGTGGTGGCGTGTGGAAGACTCCGCCTCAGATCACGGCGGCGGAAATCAGCCAGGCGCTCATCGAAAGACACTCGGAAACCGGCATGCGCTGGGCCACGCTAAAGGTGCGCAGGGCAGGGGGCGTGGGCGCGCAGATCGCGCACAAGATTCTCGGTGCGGACGTCCATGTCATCACCCTGGCACCGGAGCATTTCGAGTTCATGACCAGTTACGAGGCGGAGCCGAAGTTTGCCGGTACCACGGCGGCCAAACGGATGCAGGCGGACAACCTCTGGTTTTCCATCACCGCGAATTTCCGCGACCCCAAAGGCAAACCCCTCGGCTGGGTGT